>CAMDDG010000048.1 GCA_945890895.1 Chitinophaga pinensis
GGTGTTATGTCCGACCAATTTGCCCCCGCATCTGTGCTTACTTTAATTAATGCACCCCATCCGCTAATAACAATTGTATTATTGTCTGAAGGTAGAAATACGAAATCATTGAACGCTATTGAAGAACTTAGGATTAAGCTAAAGTTTGTACCACCATTTGTTGTTTTCCATAATTCAGTATTATTTTTTATTACATAAAAAATGTCATTATCCGTTGGATCAACAAAAATACCTTGCGTAGTAATTAACTGATTAGGATTACTTATAGTAAATGATACATTACTGTTAACACTATTCCAAGTTGTACCTCCATCAGTTGATCGCAATAAACCCATACCGAAATAAGTTGAACCATAAACTACCGGTTTACTCATATCCGTGGAGATAATTATATTAGCATCGTTATTAGGATCTACCCAAATACCATTTACACCGATGCCAGGATATCTGCTTGCATCCGTCAAACTAGTCCAAGTTGGATTGTTAGACTGAGCATTTGTTGTTCGCCAGAGACCTCCCTTTTGGCTACCAATATAGATTGTATTTAGAGTCGGATCATTGTTCTGATCTACAAAGATTTTTATTACAATTCCTTGTCCTGTGCCCCCTGAATGTGAACTGGTGCTAGTATGACCGACGTATTGCCAATCTTCATTAAAGGTTCCACCTGTGCAAATTGAATTTGAATTTATATCACCCATTAATTGGGAATGAGCAAAGAAAATGGATTGAAATGATCCAATGTTGGTTACATTTCCAACCCTAGATTGCCAAAAATCTTTCCATCTAACGTATGACTTATAGCCATGTCCCGGGACTGTATCATAGCCATTGGTGCCAAAGTAACTTTCGGCATTGTTAATGATCGAATAAAAGTTGGAATCGAGAGAGGGTAAATTCAACCAGTTTGGTGATTGGGAGTATAGAAAACTACTTTGACACATAGCATAAATAAACAAACTAAATGCAATAATTTTTGTTTTCACATTGCATTTTACAAATTTATAATTTTTGAAATGCAAGAATTCTTTAGTGGTTTTCATAATGCTATTTTTAAAATAGAGTTTTCCCTAATTACTAGTACACACTAAATTACCATTTAGTGCGATTTAACAATTCGCTAAATTTATGTAACATAGATGTTATATCAAGCTTAACATTCTATGACTTAAATTTCGGTGACGTATTTTAATTTTAACAGAAGGCGAAAGTTCCAGAGGGTTTAGAGAATTTAGAGAATTAATTACTCCGACCATCTCTTTAACGAAATTAATAAAAAATATCAACTGTGCAATAGTTTGAAGATTTTTTAACATTAACTTGATTT
The DNA here is from genome assembly GCA_945890895.1 of Chitinophaga pinensis. Classification (GTDB taxonomy): domain Bacteria; phylum Bacteroidota; class Bacteroidia; order NS11-12g; family UBA955; genus VMCP01. The sequence goes on from CAMDDG010000048.1 coordinate 1,328, forward strand.
AATTGATATTGTTGTAAGCTTCCCAGAAAAGAGTACGTTCAAAAACAGAAAATAACTAACTTTCTATCATTGAAAAATCCTCCACACTTGTGGAAAATCAACTTCTGCAATCCAGAAAACTTAATATAATTGACCAACCATGTTGACTTAGACGTTTCAACAACCATAAGTACCCAGAAGGAACGGAGGAATTGACCTTTATGTTGAAAAAAACAACATTTGAAAATCAGAAAATTTTCAAATTACTTCCGAGAATGCTACTCGCTTCAAAATTTCGCTGACAATTTACACCTAACTGTTGCCGGCAATTGCTAAGAAAAAGCTGAAAATTTGACTATATTTCTAAAGTTTTCTACATGTAATTAGCATTTCGCATTTCAACAAAAAAATAAATATCCATTAGTTAACAAAAGCTATTCACACATTAAAGATCCAAATTATTCAAAGCAATTACTTACCTTCTAATTACAACGAGCCAGCACTTTTATCAGCTATTAATTAATTGATTTTTTTCATGTGCAATAAAATTAATCAATCCTAATACGACCAAAAAAATTGATTCTGCCTCCTGTCGAGTAAATCCCTTAAAATCCCCGGAGTGATGAGTCTTTGAAGAAATTGCATGAGTTGAACCACAAACACAATTAATCCAGTCGAATGAACATTTTGAAATTTTACTCAGCCATGTGTAGGACGATTCTGACGGCTCACCCTTCTTGACTTTATTGAGATTTCGATTTAATTCATCTAATACATGGCGACAATGTGCAATACACTTGTTATAATCTTTTTTATTAAAGTAATCTTCTGCCTTGTCAAACTCGCTTATTATATCTAAATATTCATCTTTTAATTGTTTATGAGTCTTCGGTATTTCAATTAATCTTATGTTATTATATCTTAAACTTGGCAATAGATTCTCAATCCAGGTTGATTTGGGAATATGAAAATCAATTTGAGAATTTAAATTCTGAACCAAATTTGATGACCAAATAATTTTTTTTGAAACAGTTTCAATTTTATTTTTAATAACAATTAAAAAATTCAATTTTATTGTAAATCTCAAATCAGACTGCCGATTTTTTTCAATTTGACTGATTACATCTTTTGTTAAATTAAATTTTAAAAATATAGGGAATTCTGAAAAATCAAAATAAGTGTATCCTAAATTTTTACTCAATTTAGAACAGAACATTTGATTTTCACCAAACAATAAAGTCGATTCACAACCCAAAAAGTCAATTGCCATATTTGGCTGTGGAAGTCGAAATGTAACATGAACTGGTATAGTTAAATAAGAATTCAAAGCATCCGATGATGCCAAGATCTCTTGTTCTTTAACTTCAACATCATGAACAGTTGAAATAATTGCAAACGTCCCTTTCCCCATTATTTCTTTTTCTTATTTTTTTCGGGCTTCGAACTTGATGAGTATTTAAGCTTTTTTACCTCTTTCTCAAAATCACTGACAAAGTTTTGATCTTGAACAACCCTAAATTTCTCAAATTCCTTTTCGGCCAATTTCATTGCTACATCATGACTTACTTTCCCTGCATCTTTTAAAATATTGTATTCATTAAATTGAAGGAAAGCATCCAAACGAGACACCCAGTCGGCCATTTTCATTGGAATCTGTCTTTCAGCTTGCAATTCAGCAAAATCAAGGTACATTGTAACAATTCTCTCCAACTCCTTTATTTCCTTTTCCTGCATATAGTTTTTGGCAGTACCAATATCACTTTTAAGAATTTTACCCTGTGGCGCATTCTTCCAGGTTGTCAAACCCATATTAGGCTGTGTAGCATCTGCCCGATCAGCAATTAATTCAGCAGCTGTTTTTCCTGTAATAGCCCAATGCAACTTATTCTGAACAGTTTTAAAGAACTTTTGGGTTATTTCTGCATCCTTGTTATAGTCTATACTGCATTGCTCGTAAATGTCAGTTATTTTGAGGTAGAAACGCCTTTCACTTGCACGTATCTCACGGATGCGCTCCAAAAGTTCATCAAAGTAGTCTTTACCGAAGCGCCTGCCCTGCTTTAGTCGCTCATCGTCAAGCACAAAACCCTTGATAATGAACTCTCTAAGGGTTTTGGTAGCCCAAATCCGGAATTGGGTAGCCTGATTGCTGTTTACCCTGTAGCCCACGGCTATTATGGCATCAAGATTGTAAAACTCTACATTCCTCTTTACCACCCGGGTACCTTCCTGCTGAACTGTTTCCAAAATGGAAATAGTTGCCTTTTCCTCTAATTCGCCTGTTTCATATATATTACTCAGATGTTTGTTGATAGCAGGAACTTCCACACCAAACAATTCTGCCATCCGCTTTTGAGTAAGCCAAAAGGTTTCGTCATTAAAAATCACTTCGATCTTCACATCACCATCTGGGGTGTTGTAAAATATGATTTCGTTATTTTGATTTTTTTCTGCCATAATAATTATATATCATCAAATTGTTGAATGATGTCTTGTGCTGAAATGCTTGTACCTAAACTTATAATGGTATCAACCACCTCAGACAACGTTTTTTGGTCTTTGATACGATAAGCTAATAAGTGCAGTAATGCATCTGAACTTAAAAGAACAAATCTTTTAATGTCTGTTTTCCAAGTGATGTCGTTAATGTATTCTTCAAAAGTTGATTTAAAGGCATTGCTTACAATAATGAAACCTATTCTTTGTATGCCTTCTTTTTTTAGTTTGGGGCAGTAGTGGTTGATGTATTCTTTTATTGCTCTTTCATCAGATGCTCCCATCATATAACCATTCGCATATGCTTTAGCATCTACAATAAAAGCTACATTCTCCTCTTTATGAATGGCAATTAAATCGGGTTCCCTGCCAGTGCCTTGCCCTAATTGCTGCACTGTAAAACCTAATTGCTTAAATACTTCACAAACCGCCTTTTCGTATTTACTACCTTTTGCGGAACTTGATGTTTCTGTCTCATTTCCTAATTCAATAAGATTTGCCACTACTCTTGGCACATAATCATAAATATCAAAACTGGCTTCGGCTAATGCAGAGATAGGTGTTTCCTTAGTTGTCTCTACTAGCTTTTTTTCTTTAGGCTTACTTTCTTTTTTTGGATAAGCTGTTATTTTTCTGAAATTCCAAAAGCTATGTTCTGCCTCCCAATTTGTAATACTTCTTCCTGTATGCTTAGCTAAAACTTGCTTTATTTCTTCATTAAGATTAAAAAAGTTTTCGTAACCTTCTTTTTGTGATCTTGGCTCTTGCCATAAACCAATTTCGGTAAATGAAACAATCATTGAGCTATACATTATTTGCCATACCTGGTTATTATGTATTTGCCAGAAATAAGAAAGGAAGTAGCAAACAGAACCCGGATTTGGTGCTTTTCTTTTATCAGGTGCTTTATTGAATATTGCTGAAACGTATTTATCTAATGCTTCTATTTGATTGAGTGCATCGGGTAAGTCTTTTGGCTCTGCCACACATTGCTTTAGGAGTTTAGTTAGTTTTTGGGTTTGTTCATCTGTATCGCTTGTTTTAAGTAGCAGATTGAAAAACATTTGCCCTTTTATGGAAGTGAAACCCCATAAATTGTTTTGTTTGTTGAAGCTATCAATATCTGTCTTAAACTCGGCAATATCTATTGCTCCAGTAATGAAATCTTGAACAATAATTTTGAGTGTTTCAATTGCCTCTAAACGTTTACTGTCTATATCTTCCAAATCATTACCCTTTGTATCTACTACCTTCTTATTATCGGTGATGTACTTATCCCAAATGGATGTGATTTGACTTTGTATATTTTGTGGTATCATTTTTTTAAATATCACTTGGTTTCAAAACAATTTCATTCAATTTCGCAAGAAGCACTTTAAAATCTTCCATATCTGCCGGTATGCTTGTCTTACAATGATTGGGCAAAGCCTCTGATTTTATCATTTCACTTATTTTTGGGAAATTCTTACAAGGCACATATTCAGTAAACTTTGCGTCAATTATTTGCTTTGACAATTCAATTACTTTTTCCTTTTTAAAGTAATCCTCCACCAAAAATTCACCGTCTTGTTTGTCCGCTGTTTTGTGAGGTATCATTAAATAATAAGTATTCGGAGCATATTTCTCAACGCTTATGATTTTCTTTTCTTTAAAATTCTTTTTGGGTGGAACTAATGGAAAAAGATTTTTATAAACCTTATAACCTGCATCATCTCTATCAACAACAATAATTATTTTACGGTTAGTGTTTGTCTGAATTTTATCCAATAAGTTTTTGATGTTTTCATCATCAGTTCCACCTACTCGTAAAAACTCAAAACTTAAATTGGGGTAATCTGCTGCAAAATGTTCAATTGCCTTGCTGATGTATAAATCATCTGTTTTCCCTTCTACAATTAAGATGTGCTTATCAGTAAATAATAAGCGGTAAATATCTTTATCATTCACAAGGTATTTGGAAGCCTCAAAAGAAGTGGCTATCTCTTTCTTGGTTCCATTCTCTAACAGAACAATACTTTCTGATGGAAATAGTTTGGTAAACGTTGGCGAATGAGAGGTAATGATTATATGCCTGCTGTTTAAATAATTCGGATTGCTAATAATATTGTAAACGGAGCTTTTATTACTTATGTGGATATGAGAATCCGGCTCATCAAATAAAAACAGAGAATCTTCTTGCCCTGCAAATTCCAAAGAGGCTTTTACCAATAATTGCTTTTTCTGACCTTCGCTTAAATGACTAACTAAAAGACCATTGTTAAATTTTATTACTGGCTCTTTAATCAATTTATTGTATTTATCTGTATAAGCTAAGTAAAGTTTTAAAAACAAATCAGGGTCGTTATTAAACTGCTGCTTAATTGCATCTAAAGTGTAAGTTGCTTGCAGGGAATCAACGAATGCTTTTATAGTGCTATTAGTTTTGGGTGAGTTTGTTTTGGCAATAACGATTTCTTGAACTGAAGTGATACCTAATGTGTTTTCAACAAACTCTTTTACATCAGACGCATCAGATAACAATAAACATAGTAAAGAAATTTCCCAGTATAACTTATTCAGATAAAGCATTTTAGGAAATTCAATAGCTGCACTTTTTAGAATATCATCAATGTATTTTTTGTAAAGTTTTTCATAATACATTTTCCAAAGCCTATCTTCTTCACCACTATATACGGCAACCACCCTTTTGGGCAAGTCCGAAGACCAGAATTTATTTGAAACTGTAATTTCTTTAGCCGCAAAATCTGTGTACTTTATTTCATATTTCAGTTTTGTTTTTTCATTCTCAAACTGTGAGTAAAATATTTCACTTATTGCTTCCAACAAATTACTCTTTCCGCTTGCATTATTACCAATTACTAAACTAAGTCCATTGTGTTTACTTACATCAATATTCAATTTATTGAGATTTTTAAACTTGGTAATTTTTATTGATTGAATTTTCATTGCCAACTAAATATTTCTTTTTCAAAAGTTGTTTGTGCTAATTTTTTAATAGCTGTGGCTCGATATTCAAGATCTTTTACAGTAGATTTCAATTTTGTCATTTTTGAGGATATCTCGTTTTGAATAGTAATCGGGGGTACAGGTATTAGCAAATCTTCTAAAAAGGATTTGGGGACTCTTTGCTGACCAGCAGAACCAGTAAAGCAGGACATTGCATTTAGAAGTACAGTTTTTAAGCGAAGAATGTGATAAACGTAGTTTAAGTCTAATTCTTGACTGTAATTTCTAATTACATGAAATTCAGTTGAGCCGCATCCTAGGTTGTTTTCTAAATTCTTTACAATAGCCGATTTGCCATTTTGCATACATGGAGTAATTCGTGCCCATATCAAATCACCTTCTTGAAATTTTTTATAGCCTTTACTCTCACTAACTTTCTTATCCCTTAGTTCGATCACTTCACCATACTCGTCAGAAATACATTCCATAGGTATAAAAGAAATTTGCAGATCATCTTTAGGCATCCTAGTAGTCGGATTAATTTGAACAATTTCGCTTAATTTAACATTTGGATACTTTCTAGATTTTAATAATTCATTGGAATTTGAACTCAGAATATATTCTACCCCCCATTTTTCAACAGAGAAAAAAGGAACAATATTTAACGCCTTTGATAAGTTTCTTTTTTGTACCTCAATAATTTCTAAAGCATCGAAAAAGTATTTTTCCATTTCCCCTTTAAGGTTGTTTGCTTGTTTCAAAAGATTTTCAGCAGCTTCAACTTTCTTGAAATAATCGTTTACAATTATGTTTTGCTCACTTAGAGAAGGTAAAGGTATCTCAAGCTCTCCTATGAATTCAGATGTGGCTTCATTTTTAATTCCATCTGCTCTTAAAAAATCCAAGTGTTTTTGAAATTTAGTGTTACGTAAAGCCAATATTAAATATTCATCTATTACTAATTCTCTATCTATAGAATATGGTTGGTAGTGAGTTGTGCAAACTATTTTTTCATAATTATTTATGGCTATTGCGCCTTGATGGAAATTAATTTTAGACACCAGTAAATCTTTAGGGTATAAAGTGTATAAGTCCATCTTTGTCTCATTTTCCTCCCTAATATGAATTTTTCCATCACTGAAGGAAATCTTTTTCACAACTCTCAAATCACCCCTATAATCCGCTAGCTTAATTTTATCCTTTTTGGGTTTAATTAACTCTTTTAGCTTTATAAATTTATATGAGGATTTTAGATTATTAGGATTAAGATAGAAACTTACAAACCATTTGTCTAGGGTATGAAAATCAATAAATTTCAAAGTTGAATTTGTCATTATCTGCATTAATTCTTAGATTAATTGTAAAAAACTTCAGGTTCAGAAACCACACCATCTACAATTCTAACTCTGCCAATTTCTTCGTCAGTAATTTGATATTTAATTTCCTTTACAGAGGTTGACCAAAGTTTATTTTCTTCTCTATATTTTTTAAATTCTTTTGCCAATGGCACAAGTTCATTTTCAATTTGAGCCCCAGTTGGACTAATACCAGCTTTCTCAACTTCTGCAATTGGTATTTGATAATTGAACTCTTTTTTTATTTGTGTTCGAATCTCATTAAACATTGTGTCTTCAATTTGTTTTAACTCTGTTTTTAATTTCTTTTTAACTTCAACACTAAGAGCTTCTTTTCCTTTTTGCTCGAGTTTTTGAGAAATTGCCTTTGTTTGTGGTTCATACTTTTTTATTATTTCCTTTTCTGCTTTTGAAGCTATAGTTTCCCATTGCTTGGTATCTTCTTCAGTAAACTTTTTGAAGAATACTAAACTTGGTTTTACAGTTGCACCACTTGCAATAAATACATCTTGAGGAATAGATGTGATCAAGATAATTTTGGCTTTACTTTCTACAAATTCTCTTATTTTTTGAAGGTTAGTATTATTCAAAACTCCTTCGGGCAAAACAATTCCCATTCTTCCGCCTGGTTTTAATAAGTTCAAACAACGTTCAATAAACAACACCTCCGTAAGCGTACTCATTGTCCCAGTATAGTACAAATCCAGTAATGATTTACCAATATTGTCGTTCACTTGTTTTAATGCATTATCATAATCGGGGCCATATCTTTTTTTGTATTTCTTGATACGTTCTTCGTCTGTGTATTTGTCGGCCTCAGTAATTTTCAAAGATTTTTCAACCCTACTACCAAATGGCGGATTGGTGAGAATAATGTCAAAGCGATTTTCAAATATTCCGTTAATATTTAAAAGTCCGTCATTGTGATGTACTCCACCGTGTCCGTCACCATGCATAATCATATTCATTTTTGCTGTACGGCTCATTCTAGGATTAGCATCTGTACCAAAAATACAGTCATAGCTTAATTCTCTTATTCTGCTCTTTGAGTTGTTGATGTCTAGCTCTGCATTAAGTTTAGAAAATAAATCATTTACCTTTTCATCAATTTCTGCTTTCTTTTTATCGCTTAGTTTTTCATATGCCGTGTTATAATATTCCAACTTTATTTTTTCTTTCGCCAAGTGGATTTCATTTTCAATTTTTGCTCTCACATATTCAAAAGCCTTAATTAAAAACCCTCCACTACCGCAACATGGATCGCAAATTATTTCGCTTTCTTGGGGGTCTAATATTTCTACTATAAAATCTACAACAGTGCGAGGTGTAAAGAATTGCCCTAATTCTCCTCTGAATGTTTTACCCAAAAACTGTTCGAAGGCAATACCTTTTACATCATCACTTGTAGTTGATAGATTATATATTTCTAATTCTTCAACTATTGCTTCAAAACTATTTTCTCTAATTCTTATAATTTCATTTGGCTCAAAAAGATCATCATCTTTGAAATCTTCTTTAGTTCTTTCAAATAGCTGTTGATAAAAATCAGGACTACTTTTTGACTTAGTTTCATCATAGGCTTTTTTCAATTTTTCGAACTGTTTTTTTGAAAATATTTGGTTCTCAGAATTACTTCTTTCGTACCGAATTTTGATAAATAGAATTTTGCTTATTTCGTCAAATGCCGCTTCTGGTGAAAGTTTATCGTTATTACGAATAATGTTATGACACTTGAAAAGTAGTTTTGAAAATTCGTCTCTTGTAAATGCTTTTGTTTGTTTTAATAATTCGTTTATTTTCTTGTCGTCATTTACTGTTTTAGCGTCAGGTATATTTACAACTTCTTCGAGTTTCTTTGGGATTTTACCTTTAACAACCTTGAAAATTCTTGTTTCTTTTAGATTGGTCGTAACAAAAAAGTCAGCACCTGCCCAAGATGCGTAATTGTAACCTTGAAAATAATCTTCTTCACGAACTGTGATATGTTCGGCCTTACATTCTACAACAATTATCGGACTGTTGTTTTCTCTTTTATCATTTGCATTTTTCCAAATTACTATGTCGGCCATTGCTCTACCTTGTCCACGTTGTGAATTGCTAACTTGGACTTCTTGCTCCATTTGATCTAAAGAAAAACCATAGTTATTTACCAAACGACAAATATATTTTTGACGAACTACTTCTTCTGGTTTAAGCAATAACCAAACATCATTGCCTTTTAGTGGTGCTTTGATTTTATTTCCAATAATTTCTATTTCGAGTGTCATTTTACATTAATTTCTTTATTGATTTTGATACGGTTCTTAATGCTTCATCGGCTGTAGGTTCGTCTTTTATCAATTGCATTAATTGATCTGCAAGCCAAAGAGTCTCTAATTCAACTTTGTCCGCTTTTAGAATTTCTGCTAATAATGGTATTTGAGCTTTTTTAAACTGTCTCAATCCTTTTTCGATTTTACTTAATTGAGCGGTATCCATTTCTAAAGCAGGTGCAACTTGCCTTAAAAACAGTTGTTGTTTCTCCCGCAGCTCTCGAATCTTCTCTCCAAATTGATTTTTCATTGAATATATGACTAGTCAGTATTTGGCAAATATACCAATAAAAAAACAAGTATTTATCCAATTAATTACTACTTATTAAATCATCCTATATCATTTATATACATTGCAATAACTAAAATGTTGAATTAAATTTAAGTATTAACATTTCTATTCATTGAGGAAAGATTCAGTCAACGGATTGCTTCTAAAATACAACATCCGGTTAGAGAGCTTTAAAAGCCTTGACTTTTTGACGAATTCAATAACTACAATTAGAAATACTTTAGTCGAAAAACTAGTTACCTAGAAAACTTTAGACTTAAACTAATTATAAACTAGTTTTTTATCATCAGCAGTCATTTCCCGCTGCAGCAACTAGCGGGTTTGGAATCAGATTTGTGGGATTTAGACTCGGGATTTTCTGATTTAGCAGCATTCATAAAATCAGCAGAATTCTTCTTTGAATTTCCTCCGCAGCAACTGGAAGTTTTTAATTCCGGGTTATGGTGATTAACATCAGTATTCTTGGATTCGGTGGAAGTCTTTGATTCAGCAGAATTCTTCCTTGAACTTCCACAGCAGCAGCTGGAAGTTGCATGGATTTGGTTTGAAAATTTGGGACTCAAGAACGGAATTCCCAAATTGGCTCCGCGCAACACGAATAAAATTCCCATAACCAAAAGCCAAAATGGCATTAATTTTTGTAAATTTAATTTTACTCGAGAGTTAATTAAATGTTTGGTAAATGTTACCGCTAAAAGTGCCGGCATCGTAGCTAAACCAAATCCAAACATGAACAAAATTCCGTTAATCCAGGATCCCATCCCCAGAGAACCCAAAAGAGCGCCGTAAACCAAACCACAGGGCAATAGTCCGTTGAGCATCCCTGCGATTAACCATTTAAATGCGCCGCCTGTGCTTAATGTAGATGCAAATTTTTGATTCACCCAAGTAGAAATAAATCCCAAAAAATTGGATGATTTATTGAAAAATTCATTGGCCCAAATCAATAAAAATACGATTCCAATCGACAAAGATATCCACTGTTCGAATTTTCGTATATCCAGCCATTCCATGATTCCCCCGAAAAAAGCACCCAAAAGTACATAGGTAATCACGCGACCAAATTGATACAGTATATTCGACACATAAGCCCCTGGAAAGCGCTGATTCGTAGGGAGTAATAGCGCCAACGGTCCACACATTCCTACGCAGTGCATACTGCCTGCAATACCCAATGCCAAACCGGCTAAAATTGCAAATGCCATGTTTTATGATTTATAGAATCCCGAATTTACAAGTGGATTTAGATACCATTTTTGCCCTTAATTCTACTTTTCGAAGGCAGTTTCTTGCATCAGAGTATCCTGGGCATCAATAACCCATTTGGTTTTCACGGTGTATTTACCGGGTTGAATTTTATGGGCTGGAATCCACCACTTGGCCTCATTTTGATCATTAAAATGGAAAAGCTTATCCTTTTCTTTGCTTGATGCACAATAAAAATGAACATCCGCAGAGAATTTAGAGCCTCTAGCAGAATCCACCTTCACCCAATATCCATTGGGGGTTTCTTCCACAGAAACAATTTGATTTAATTGAACCGCTCGATTGGACTGTTCGATTTCCTTTTGAAATGCCAATTCTTTTTGATAGTAATTTTCATCTACCAAATTGATATCCTGCTGCATGGAACCGTAAACCAAATAAACGATTCCCGCAACAAATGCTACATATATAAATGTTATAAATCTTCCCCAGTTCATGTTATTTTCTTTTATTTATTTTGGGATATTTTACTGATTTTTAAAGAGATGCTAATGTGAATGGCTTGTTTACATTAACATCTCTTTTTTATAATCAATTCTAAATAAGCTGATTCTATTTTTTAGGTTTAGGAGCTAAAAATACTACATTTTCCGATTCCAACAAATGCTCTCCATTGTAAAGATGTATTTGAAATTCATCTTTACGATTTTGGATTTTATTTCTCTGAATTCGGATGAATATGGTTCCATTATGCACCGACTCCTTCTTTAAATGTCGATAGTTATTTCTATCCACCCACTCCAATTCATAATTGGGATTATCGGATTTTAATGTTAAAGAATCAAAATCCTTGTGACTCTTATTAATCATCAAAACCGTATAAATCGAAAACACTTTATCTCCTTCGGGTGTGATGGTATATAATTGTCCGGGTGCTTTACGTATTTGGAAATCCACAGTGCTACGTGTGGTTAAAATGGCTAACCATATCCCTAACAGAGCGACCAACAAAACAATATATGCCTTTAAACGGGTGGTAATGGTAAATGGCTTGTTATCGGCAATCGTAGCTTCGGATGCATATTTAATGAGCCCCTTAGGTTTGTTTATTCTATCCATGATAGAATCACAAGCATCAATACAAGCGGTACAATGCACACATTCCAATTGGGTACCATTTCGGATATCAATTCCTGTAGGACATACATTCACACATAGATTGCAATCAATACAATCGCCTGCTGTTCTCTCTGTATTTTTACGCAACTTTTCTCTGGGTTCGCCACGAATATAATCGTAGGCAACAACTACAGAATGTCGGTCCATTAGTACACCTTGCAATCTTCCGTATGGACAAACAACGGTACAAACTTGTTCTCTAAACCACATGTACACTCCGAAAAATACTCCAGAAAACACCATCATGGCCAACAAGCCACCTATGTGTTGAGATACGGGTTCGGAGATGATTTTTTTCAAATCTTCAACACCGATTATGTATGCTAAAAAGGTATTGCCCACCAAGAAAGCTACCGCGTAAAATAACACGATTTTCAATCCGCGTTTTCGGATTTTCTCGGAATTCCATGGCATTTTATCGAGAGCCTTTTGTTTGGGAGCATCGCCTTCTATCCAGTATTCAATTCTACGGAAAACCATTTCCATAAAAACGGTTTGTGGACAAGCCCATCCGCAGAATAATCGTCCAAAGGCAACGGTAAATACGATAATAAAAACTACAAATAGAATCATGGTCAAGCCGAACAAGAAGAAGTCTTGCGACCAGAACACAAATCCAAAAACAACAAATTTTCTTTCGAGAATATTCAAAAGCATAAAAGGTTCACCTTTGTAGGTAACCCAGGGCAATCCGAAAAATACAATCAGATAAAACAAAGAAAGCCAGGTCCGGGCGTTATAAAAACGCCCGGTTGGCTTGTATGCATAAACCCACTTACGCTTCCCTTTTTCGTCGATGGTCGCTACTCGATCACGATATTCATCATTTTCTTCAAAATCGACGTTTGGTATCATCAGCTTTTGTTTTAAAATTACTTTTTTATTCAGTTGGGTGTACGTTTCAGTACGGTATTGAGTTTATTCAAAAGTGCACCCATCAGTACACTTTTGAATAAAGCAATTCATTTACATTTAAGAACGTCAATTGGTGTACTTTTCAGTATAAATTCCAATTCTGCAATTTTTAATTAATTGCCTGCAGAAGTTACAGCAGCAGCTGAAACGGGAGCAGCATTAGTCGGAGCTCCAGATGCGGAAGGTGCTGTAGCTGAATCCTGGGAGGCGGGAGCACCCTCAGCTTCTTCTTTGTACAATTCACCTTCAGGCGCTTTCGCATTGGCTGGATTGCTGCCCTTTAATGATTTAACATAGGTAGCAACACTGGCCATTTCTTTAGGCGTTAAGGTTTCTCCCCAAGCAATCATACCCATACTTGGAACACCTACTTTGATGGTTTTGAAGATATTTTTAATTGAACCACCGTGTTTCCAATACTCATCAGTTAAGTTAGGGCCACTGATACCTTGAGCATTTTCACCGTGACAAGCCACACAGTTCTTTTTGAAAACCGCCTGTCCGTCGGCTAATATAGTTGCATCCGGTTTGTACTCGATGGAGTTTTCATCTACTTTATTTGCACTTAACTTATTGTATTCTGCTTGTTGCAATTCAGCTTTAGCTAAATCAATTTTCAATTCTTCCACTTGCAAAGGTGCTGAACCAGAAATATGATATCTCCAAATGTAAATTCCCGAAAAAATGATGGTCAAATAGAATCCATATACCCACCAAGGTGGCAATGCGTTGTCTAATTCTTTGATTCCATCGTAGTCGTGATCCAATTGTACATCCTTTTCTTTCTCAACGGCCACGGAATTGTTCATTTTATCCCACCATTGTGCCAACATCGACACTTTGGCTTCCGTTGTTTTTTCAGTTTTCTTGGGAAGTACGATTGCTTTGAGCCAATAGGCGAAATACAGGATAATCAATACTTCCATAAAAATTACACCTAACAGGATCATGTTCAATTCAAAACTGCTGAAACCTCTGAAGTCTGAATTAGCATCTGCCCCTGCTGCCATCAAACTTGCAGCAGAAAATAAGAAGGAAACCAAAGCAATGGATTTGGCATTGTCTTTCAATTTCATAATTGCCACCTTACCCAGTAGGGATCCCATAAATAAGATAACAATGGCCAAGGCTACAGCCGTTGAAACCAACAACCAAGGAATATAGGAGTTTGAAGAACTTGAGCCTGCTCCTGAAGCTGCCGCCACCATGGCGGTATCTGCGGCTTGAGCTGCGAGCTGGGATACCATTCCCCAACCCATAGCTGCTACTATAATTTTTTTACTAAATTTCATATTTTTAATCATTTAGAGGAATGTTTTTTGCCTTTTCAAAGTACTTTTTGTTGGACTTTGAAACCCACATCACCACCACTGCAAAGAATAATCCAAACAGAATCAGTGTAATTAAGGGGTAGATACTTACACCATCGATGGTTTTTAAATAATTGATGAATTTCATAACTTGAATATTTTGACTTTAAAAAGTGCTTTTCCTGTTGATCTTGATTCGATTCTTGTTTTCAGTTTATTAATGTTCTGGGTGACTTTCAATAGGCATTTTCTTGATATCCGTACCGATACGTTGTAAATACGCTATCAAGGCTACGATTTGAGAATACTCCAAGTTACTTACACCTTCCATCTCCATGATTTGAGTTACCATCGGATCTTTTTTCAAATCCGCAGCGATTTCTTTGGCTTGTTTTTCCAAATCTTCGTTTGCACGATTCGCATATCCTACTTCGTAAGGAACGTTCATGGTCTGCATGGCATTGATCATTTTAGGTGTTTTGCGGATGTCGATACCTTTTGTTAGTAACCAAGGGTAGCGAGGCATGATAGAACCCTTACTTACCTCTGCAGGTGCATACATGTGGTTGAAATGCCATGCATTGTTGTATTTTCCACCTACACGAGCCAAATCCGGTCCGGTACGTTTACTTCCCCATTGGAATGGATGGTCGTATACAAATTCACCCGCCTTAGAATACTCGCCATAACGTTTAACCTCATCGCGGAAGGGTCTAACCATTTGTGAGTGACAAGTATAACATCCCTCAGAAATATAAATATCACGTCCGTGCAATTCTAATGGAGTATACGGTTTCACTGAACTAATGCTTGGAATGTTGGTTTTTACCAAGAAGGTTGGTACCATTTCTAATACACCACCAATGGCAACAACCAATAAACTCAACACCAACATCTGGATGGGTTTTCTTTCAATTACTCTATGCCAGTGCTCGCCTTCGTGACTTCCGTGCTTCACCAATGCTGGAGCTTCCGCTTCTTCATCGGCCAAGAATGAACCGGATTTGATGGTTTTATATAAGTTCCAAACCATGATGCACGCACCAATCAAGAATAATAGACCGCCTATACTTCTCAATTTATACATGCCCAATAGCATATTTACGGTATCCAAAAATGTATATTGTAGAGTTCCGTCGGGAGTAAATGTTTTCCAGTTCAAACTTTGAGTGAAACCAGCCCAGTACATTGGAATTGCATAGAAAACAATACCTAAAGTACCCAACCAGAAATGTGCGTTAGCCGCTGATGGTGAATATAATTTCGTTCTCCACATGCGAGGAATCAACCAATACAAAACTGCAAAAGTCAAGAAACCATTCCAGCCCAAAGCTCCAACGTGTACGTGCGCAATGGTCCAATCCGTAAAGTGACTAATTGCGTTCACTTTTTTCAAGGATAACATCGGTCCCTCGAAAGTTGCCATACCATAAGCGGTAATCGCAACTACCATGAATTTCAACACTACATCCTCACGAACACGATCCCAAGCACCACGCAAGGTGAACAATCCATTAATCATACCACCCCAACTTGGAGCAATCAACATCACTGAGAATACAACACCCAATGATTGTGCCCAATCTGGCAACGCAGTGTACAACAAATGGTGAGGTCCTGCCCAAATATAAATGAAGATTAACGCCCAGAAGTGAATAATAGATAAGCGATAAGAATAAACAGGACGATTTGCAGCTTTAGGTAGGAAGTAGTACATCAATCCCAAATAAGGTGTAGTTAAGAAAAACGCCACCGCATTATGTCCGTACCACCATTGAACCAAGGCATCTTGCACCCCAGCGTACCAGCTGTAACTTTTGGTTAAACTAATAGGTAATTCAATGCTATTTACAATGTGCAACATAGCAACGGTTACCCAAGTAGCTATGTAAAACCAAATGGCAACGTATAAATGGCTTTCACGACGTTTGATAATAGTACCAAACATATTAATACCAAACACCACCCAGATTAAGGTAATAGCAATATCTAAAGGCCACTCTAATTCTGCATATTCTTTACCTGTGGTATATCCCATCCACAAAGTCAATGCACCAAAAAGAATAATAAATTGCCAACCCCAAAAGTGAATTTTCGACAGTAAATCGCTGAACATTCGGGCTTTAGTGAGTCGCTGAAGTGAATAATAGACACCCATGAAGATACCATTACCCACGAATGCGAAAATAACGGCATTCGTATGTACCGGTCTCATTCTACCAAATGTGGTAGGTGCCCAGTCAAGGTTGATAGCTGGGAAATACAGCGCAATGGCTGCCCATAATCCTGCTGTGAATCCAATAATCCCCCAAAAAATGGTAGCATAAGCAAACCATTTAACGGGTCGATTGTCGTAAGAGAACTTTTCTATTTGCATATTATTTAGTTTGGGGTAATCTTTTCAATTAATGTTCAATTCAATTTGTGCGTTTATTTTCGAGATTCTTCATTATCTAAACCCCAGTTGATTTCGCTTTGTTAACCAATTCTGTGTCTTGAAGTATTCGGT
>CAMDDG010000049.1 GCA_945890895.1 Chitinophaga pinensis
AAATGGGAAGATTCCTGAATTTTAGAAAGTTTGTAATAGTCAGAATACGTATGTAAAGGCGTTCCTCCCAAAGTCAAAATTCGTTCGGCAATTTCATCCACTTTCAGGTTTAAGTCGTTATATAGTTCTTCAAACTTTAAATGAAGTTCGAAGAACTTTTCACCCTTAATATTCCAATGCATTCCCCGCGCATTCATGTAGAAAATTTGGGTATTTGCCAATAATTCGTTCAACTTGTCAATAAGTAAATTGGCGCTTTCCTGAGGGATTCCGATGTGATTTTTCATATACTGTTAATTTCGTTATACAATATAACAACATGCAAGTGTTTTCGAATGTGATAATTGTCATAGAACACATAATTATTTGATTCAACTAACCCTATCAAGAGTAATTAATTTTTTTAAACAAATGTAATTCAATAGTATAGGTGTATTATTTTAATTTAGAATAATTAAAAATAAAATTCCTTATTTTTGCAATTCCATGGGACGATTAGTGGTAAGTGAGAATATCAGTATCGAACTGTTTTCAGTTCAGGACCCGCAGGGCGAACGGGAAACACCAGAAAATCACAATCTTCAAAAATCGAAAGATTCAAATAATGGCCAGTTTGCGGGATTGAGTTCAACGCTTTCAAAAGGTCAGAAATTACCTGAACCGATTTCCGCATTGTATCGATATCAGTTTGATTCTACATCCTTTGTTTTGGGGGAACGCGATGATTCTCTCGAAATCATCTTTCGAATTAGTCCCAATAATTTTTTGTTTGATTTGAATGGGATTTCTTATCAAATTCATATTCTATTTAGAAAATCTTACTTTTCGAGATTCGCACTTGACAGGGAAGATGGTTTTAATAACTCAACCGGAGTTGACATCCCCCAAAAACTAAGGGAACATTATTATAATCCGTTATTTATATCGTGTGAGTCGCAGTCTTCTCTTTATCAGTTGGTAGAAATAGGTAATCAATTGAAAGGTATAAATCCACGTGACATTGCTGTGAAGGACTGGGTGATTTTGGAGTCGGTAGCAGTGAAATTGTTGGTAGAGTGCATGGAAGTTACCGAACGGTTAACCCCGGTTTGTGGGACATGCGCATTTTTGGAAAAGGCAGATTCCGGTGATAAAATTCAGGAAGCTATGAATTTCATACAGAGCAACTTCAGAGAAACGATTACCATTCCTCAAATAGCGAAAGAAGTAGGAATCAATCAATGTTATTTGAAAAAAGGATTCAAGGAAATGTATGGTAAGACGATTTACAGTATGGTTCAGACTTTGCGTATGGAAATGGCCCATGAATTTTTGAAAAACAGTTCGTTAAATATCTTGGAAATCGCTTTGGAAGTTGGGTACACGAACGCGGCATCTTTTAGCACCGCATTTAAACAGTTTTATGGATATTCACCCCAACAATTGAGAGCACAATAAATTTCCGCAATGAAATCAGGAGGTAGCTTGGATTTTTTTGTAATTTGAGTAGAAGAAGAAATATGAATCTTTTTCCCGATTTCTGAATTTAATTTCCCATTTGATAAAATCCCTAAAAATTCAACCAAGTACTTTTGCAGTAAAATATGAAATCCTTAATATTCAAAGGCGCTGTTTCCGCGCTATTTTCCATTTCCTTCAACGCATTTTCACAAGTTGAAGTGAGTGATACCGTGCGTTTTCAAGCGGTAGATATCTTAACTCAAACAAGTCAATATAAATTGGATTCGGGGTATGCTGTTGGAAAAATGTTGCTTAAAGATTTGGAAAATCCACAGGTTTACAACTCCATTTCAAAAAAGATTTTATCGGATCAAGTGGTTACCAATTTGAACGATGCATTGAAAAATGCTACGGGTGTTTCTCGTTTGTGGGAATCAACGGGACGTGGTGGTGATGGTGCGGAATATTATTCCATGCGTGGATTTTCAGTTCAGCCTACCATGATTAATGGAATGCCAAGTTTGAACAATGGATCAATTGATCCAGCAAACATCGAGAGTGTAGATGTAATCAAGGGTCCATCGGGTGCTCTTTATGGCGGAGCGGTGATTTCCTATGGAGGGTTGATAAATGTTAACACCAAGCAGGCGTTTGACCGTTTTTCGGGGGATGTAGGCATGGTTGCTGGAAGTTACGGGTTGCAACGTTTAACACTGGATGTAAATATACCCATGTCGAATAGAATGTTTGTGCGTTTAAACAGCAGCGTACATAACCAAGGAAGTTTTCAAGATGCCGGTTTCCAAAAAAGTGTGTTTGTAGCACCGTCCATTTTGTTTCAAGCAAACAAACGTTTAACGTTTTATGTGAACGCTGAGTACAAAGAATCACAGGCAGCTAATGCACCTATGATTTTCTTTAATCGCTATGCTCCTTTGAGTTTTAAAGATTCTAATATTACTCAATTTTATAATATTTATAATCGCAGTTTCACGTCGAATGATCTTTCCATCAAAAATGCACATTCGTTAATTCAGGGAAAAGCGATTTATCAAATTGCGAAAAATTGGAAATCACAAACCATTGTTTCAAGCACCCAAACTCAGTCCAATGGATATTACCATTATTTATGGGATGCGAGCAATGGTGGCGACTTCACTCGATACATCAGTAAAGCAGCTGGTGAAACGCAAGCATTAGGTATTCAAGAGAATTTGAATGGCCAATTCAATTTGGGATCCTTAAAAAATAAAGTGTTAATTGGGTTGGATTACTTTCAACGTGAGGTTAAAAATTATGGATATGCTTGGGTGGCGAATGGCAAGGTGAATATCGTTAAAGGTACAGATAGTGGAATATTAAGCGCGGGTTACGTTGATCAATTGGTGAATGGCAGCAGTCCTTCTATTTCTACAGTAAAAACAGAAACTCGAAGTGCATATGTATCCGATTTGATTGAAGTATTTCCTGGATTATCAATAATGGGATCTTTGAGATTGGATCATTTTAGTGGACAACCTACCATTTGGTCAACGGAGAAATTCAATCAAACAGCATTTTCAAATCGTTTGGGTTTTGTTTATCAACCCATTAAAGATCAGGTTTCAATCTTTGGAAATTACATGAATGGGTTTACTCAGGTAGATCCTGCCATGGTAGCTGAAAAAGACGGAAGTAATCCTCGATTGAAAATTTTCAAACCTGAGCAAGCAAATCAATACGAATTTGGTGTTAAATCGAATTTAATTCATAAACGATTGTCGGCAACTTTGAGTTATTATAATATTGATGTGACGAATGTAGTGATGCCTGATCCCGAAAATCAAAACAATAGCATTCAAGGCGGATCAATAAATAGCAGGGGAGTTGAGTTAAGTTTAGTTGGTAAGTTGTCAGAGAATTTGAATATTGTTGCTGGATACAGTATCAATAACGCTGAAGTTACCAATGATGATTCCTTCTCGGGTTATTTAAATATGCGCCCTGAAAGCGCTGGTCCTTCACAAATGGCTAACTTATGGTTGCAATACAATTTCAATAAAGGGATTTTCAGTAATTGGGGATTGGGAATGGGTGGAAATTATGCAAACGATCATAAAACCCTTAACCGCAGCAATATTGGTACTTACGAATTGCCTTCTTTTGCAATTTTGAATGCTGCTTTATCGTATTCTGGAAAAGGTTACAGTTTAGTTTTTAAAGCCGATAACATTCTAGATTCGAAGTATTATAGCGGTTGGTCAACCATCACTCCACAAAGATCAAGAACCATTTCAGTTGCTTTGAATGTTCGCTTCTAAGTCCGAAAGGCACTAATTATTTTGAGAAAATATAGATTTAGAACAGCTTATAGATGGTTGCATGGCACGCTCGGATTAATTTCCGGGCTGGTCGTGTTTATTCTGGGGATTACAGGATTTTTGTATTCCTTTGAGAAGGAAATTCAAGAATATACCCAACCGTTTCGCTTTTATGATGTTCCCTTGGAATTAACTAAAGGGGATGAATTGTTGCCTTCGCAATTAATGGAAATAGCACAGCGAGAGTTGCCAAAACATGAAATTCATTCCATCAAATATGTAAAATGGCAACCGGAAGTCAATTTAGAAAACCAAATGTCGAAACAGCGTGCCGCCGAGGTTATTTTCTATCATAGTTCAGAGGACAGTACGTATTATTACAAAATATTTTTAAATCCTCGATCTGGAGAGGTTTTTCAGGTTCACAACATGCTCGATGGTTTTTTTGCTTGGGTATTACGCGGTCATTTTTACTTGTGGTTGCCATCAGAAATAGGGAAGTTGATTGTAGCCACCGCTACATTATTGTTTTTTATTTTGATTTTTTTGGGACTGATTTTGTGGTTTCCTAAACGATGGACAAAGATTAAAAGTTGGAAACAACGCTTAACAACCCAATGGTCGCAAAAAACCAGGTGGCGCAGAAAGAACTTTGACTTGCATGGTTTGATCGGTTTTTATTCCCTATTGGGAGCATTGGTTTTGTCAATAACAGGTTTATATTACGGATTTAATTGGTGGGCGATGTTATATTATAAGTCACTTGGTGGTAAAAAGGAAGTGATTTTTGAGGAACCTTTAGCAAAGAAAAATAGCAGAAAACAATCGGATTCTATAAGTAAGTTATATCTCGAATTTAAGAGAAACAATCCCAAATCGGATAATATCTCAAATGCGACAACTACATTAAGAGCATTGCCTACGAAAAAAGAAATTAGTCTTGAACCGACTGCATTAGATCGAATTTATGGTAAGTATAAATCACGTTTAGACACTGGGATCGATGTGATGATGGAAATACATCCCCAAAAGGATTCCAATAAGTGCGTTGAAGTGAGTTTTAATTCTTCGTATTACACTTATGGTGGTTCTGAATATGAGTTTGTTGATCCAACAACACTTGAATTACAACCAGTGCAAGCCATTTATGGAAGCAGGAAAGGTAGATCGTTTGCTGATAAAATGATGTTGTGGAACTACGATATTCATACAGGTGGGATTTTGGGATGGTGGGGGAAACTTTTGATGGCTATATTTAGTTTAATGATTGCAACATTGCCTATTACAGGTGTCTTGATGTGGTGGGGACGCAGAAACAAGTAGTTTTCTAAAATATCATATTTATATACTTTTTTGTACTATTGGAATCATCCAATTACTAGAGGAATGACTATTTTTTTTAGTGAGTGATACCAAAGACTTTGCGAAGAGAAAAGCGAACTTGATATTTTGGCATTAGTTTTGTAATAGAGAATCTATACTTTTATGTGATTCTCTAACTGTTTGATTATGAAAAAAATACTTGTCTTTGTTCTTGCTGTGACTTCCTTATTAACACCACAAGTAAACGGACAAGTGTCTACATACCTTGGTGGTGGAATTGGTGTGGGAAGATATCATGGTGAAATTGGTTATCACGACTATTTGATGATGGTCCCATTAAGTAGAACCAGTAGACCCTCTGTATCCTTATTAGGTGGGTTGCAAATGGGTGAATTTGTACAATTTGAAATTAATGGTAATGTGCAAGGATATGCTGGCAGCAATTTGTATTCATCCATTCCAGATTTTCAAAAGTATCTAGAAGGAGAAGTTTATGGTACGAGTGTACAAGTTGGAGGGAATTTAATGTTAAAGCTAAAAAAATGGCCCTTCATAAAAATAGGTGGCGGTGCTTTTTTATCATATAACAGTTTCAACACGGAAGGTAATTGGGCAAAAGATAAATCTGAGTACATGCTTCGAGGTACTTCATTGGCGGCAATCGCTAGTATTCGTTTAAAGAAAATGAGGTATAACGATCAATTAGAATTACGATACCGATTACTATACAATTTGTCCGACAATATGGAAGGTAAATTGTTTGGTGTTATGGGTGACCATATTGCGGAATTACAATTGGTTTATTTAATTCCCACCCGTTTTATCCCAATGAAGATGAAAGGTTCTGCCATTCGTAGACCTTCGCGAAGAGGTGGAAGTGAATGCCCAACGTTTTAATCGTTGTTACAAACTACGATTATATTGTTTACTACCTCAGGCAGCAGTAAATTTCCTGCAATTTAAGCGGTGCTAAACCCAAATATGGCTTATTTTATCTCACTGAAATTCAGATATTTTTGGAATGGTTGTATTTCGTTTTTTATATTACCAAGAACCGCTTTCTGCAAAGATGAAATAAGAATTAGTTCAATTGTTTTACTATTTTACCGGGAACTCCCATTACCACTGAGTTTGGAGGAATGTTGTTTACAACAACACTGCCAGCACCAATAATCGAGTTTTCTCCAATTGTAAGCCCATCTATAATCGTTGCACTGGCACCAACTGTAACATTGTCTTCAATTTTTATTCCCCCACAAATGGTTGAATTGGGATTGATCGTGCAGAAATTCCCAATGTAAGTGTGATGGCCAATGCTTGAATTGCGATTAATACTGCAAAAATTTCCTATGCTTGAATGTCCCGCAATAACAACGCCCGTATTAATCATATTTCCGATTCCCAATTGAGTAGTGGCAGAAAACTCCGTATTGTGATGAATAACATTTGGGGAATCTGATAGCATGTCGCCAAATCGAGAGTACATTTCACGTTTGGAAGTGGATTTATAAACTCCCATGAAAAACTCAACATTTTTTTGCTCGAAAAAGTGAGTAATTTCAAATTTATCCTGAATATCGATCCTTTCTACTTTAATCTGTGGATGCCAGATATCTTCTGTGGTATTTACATCTTTTAATTCATTGTTTACCACCCATAAAATTTGATTGTATCCATTGCTGTAAAGATTGTCCATAATCATGGATATCATATTGGAACTATATCCAACTAATGCAATCTGAGAATTAGGTAGAATCATTCGATTAATTAAAATAAGTCTGTCGAAATTGAGAAGAACTGAATAATTGCTTCTCGTTTATTTCCATGATGGAATGAATTCGTTTAAGCAAATCCATATTGGTTGCCAATTTGCTTCTTTTTTCATCGAACCAAATATTATCCTCCAAACCAATGCGAACACCGAAGTTGTTTAACACGGCAATTTGATTGGTTTTAAATTGATTATTCCCCAATCCAGCTAAAGAAATATAGGTGTTTTCATCCTGTTTAATCTGATTAAGAGCGGTAGATACGGTGTTTAAATCAGCTTGCATCCCGGCAATATTTCCAAAAAGTAGATTCCAATATTTTAAACCTTTAATAACTCCTTTTTCAATCAAATAATTGCCGTAATTGATCATTCCTAAGTCAAAACATTCCAATTCTGGAACCACATGGTATTGGTTCATTTTGTCCAATAATTGTTTGATAATATCGGGACTATTTACAGATGCGCTATGCATGAAATTCAAGGAGGAAAGAGTAAGTGAGCACATGTCAGGCTGTAATTCAATTACTTCGCTCCGAGATTCAAAATCTTGAACCAACCTTCCACTGGAACTTGCGCATATAATAAGGTCTGGACAATGTTTACGAATGCCTTCGAATATTTGTTGATTTACTGATTTTAAATGAGTTGGAGCACCTTGTTCATCGCGAGCATGAAGGTGGGCAATGGTTATGCCTATTTCATAAGCTTGATGTACCTCTTCAATGATTTCAGATACGGAAATGGGAACATGAGGCGTCATGGCTTTTGTTGGAACCATGCCAGTTGGACAAAAATTTATAGCGGTTTGAGAAGAAAGAGTCATGAGTTAAAAAGTTATTGATTAAAATGAAAAATATCGATCGGAGTTCCTTTAGGAATATCCGACATTGCTATTGAATCAATTAAAGTTTCGTAATACTTGGGTTCTAATTTGCCTTCGGCTCTTAGAGTCTTAATATTTTGAGAACTAAATTTTTCGCCGGCAGCGATATTTCGAACTGCAAAAATATGCTTTCTGCGTTTTACATCCCCCGAATTCACTGAAAAAAATGAATTTCCCAAGGATTTTTCAGCATCGCGAATGTGTTCAACCATGATTTTAAAATCTTCGGGTGTGGTTGAAAATTGTTTATCGACACTGTCTATTTCCGTGTTTAGTATAATGTGTCGTTCAATAACTGTAGCACCCAATCCCACTGCAATTGCAGGAATGATTAAGGATTTACTGTGATCAGATAATCCGACTTCGGTATTGAATTTATCTTTCAAGAAAGGGATACCCAGTAGATTCATTTTTTCAATGGGTGCAGGATATTCAGAGGTGCACTTCATCAAGCAAATTTCAGAATTGCTGGTTTCACAAATGGTTTTTACGCATAATTCAATATCGGTTAAATCGGATAATCCTGTAGAAATAATGATGGGTTTACCCGTTTTTGCTACCTTCTTTATAAGTGGAATGTCTGTGATTTCAAATGAAGAAATTTTGTATTTGGGAACATTTAATTCTTCTAGGAAATCTACACCTTCTAGATCAAATGCGGTAGAAAAAAAGTCAATATTCAAACGTTTTGCTTCTTGCTGAAGTGGTTTGTGCCACTCATACGGCATGGATGCTTTCGAGTAGAGTTCCCAAGAAGTATAACCTTTCCAAGCGCCGTACTCCCTAGGGCCAAATCCAGGAAATTCTGCTGGAAGAGTCAAACTACCTGCATGAAATGTTTGCACTTTAATTGCGTTTGCTCCAGAATCGGCTGCTGCTCGAACCGTTTGTAGTGCAATATCCAAATTCTGTGCATGGTTAGCTGATAATTCTGCAATTACATAAATGGAAGATGGAGAGTTTGTGTCACTATTCATTAGTGGATTTTATAGTATTTATTTTAGGTGTTCTTATTGAGGTGTTCTTATTGAGGTATTCTTATTGTGATGTTCTTGTTGATGTGTTCTTATTGAGATGTTGTAGAACGAATTTCCAAATCAAAGATGTGCCTTGTTGCATAATGGTGGACGATGTTAGTTGATTGGAATCCAATGCTCGGAGTTCGGATTTATTTTTTTGATCGGGTGAATTAACTTTCGAATTATCGAGCTTTTCAGACTCGGTCTGTACGTCGTTAAGGAAATTCAATATTTTAGCCGCGTGTTCTAATGAAAATTGTTCATGTGATTCCAATAAAACTCTCGATTTTGTCATTTTTGCTAACCATCTGGCGGTAATAGATTCATCCGAAGAACCTGGAATCAATAAACAGGGTATTTCAAATGAATTTAGTTCCCAAAACGTCCCTCCAGCAGCCGTGATGGCAGCATTCATTTTGGGATACAATTTTATCAGTTCCGAAGGTTTTGAATTGCCATAGAAATTAAATGCCTTAAATGACGTTGAGACGAAAACCTCTTCATTTACTTCAAATTTGTGGTACTCGATTTTCGTTTGATTTTCATTCGAAATTAAGAAGTTTAAATCTTCTGGAAGTTGATCCACAGAGTAATGAAAGAATTTACCATCATTGATGGTATGGGATTTTGGTTTGTTGGGGATGATGATGTGAAATGAAAATTTACCCGTATCGGAAAGTGATTTTATGGATTGAAGAATGGAAGGAATTCTATTTTGGGGATCGGTATTTCCAGCAATGATGAGAATATTATAAATTTCTGGTTTTGATGAATTGGGTATTCGCAATGTCCTTGCCTTCATGATTTCATTCGAGAAAATCCGAAATTCAGGTCCGAGTAAGTACAATGAGTTGCTTGATGATTTTTTAAACGAATTTTGGTTGGTGAAGAAATTTGGATTCACATGTGCTGAAAAAACTAAATCGCTTATATTGTTGGTTTTATTATAGAAACCAATGGTATAAAACAGCGTTTTTAAATAGCTAATTTCTCCTTTTTTATCTTTGTTAGAATTATGATTAATATCTATAATTAAATAGGGTTTTGATTCGGTTTTGGTAGGATTTTTGAGGGGAATTGTAACTAATTGTTCGTAGGCGATTTTGAAATTTTCAAAGTGAGAACTTTGTTTAATACCAGAGTATACCAATTCAGAATAGTCTGGTTTTATATCCCCAAAAGAAATAATGTGTATGCCGGAGATAGGATATGTTTCGGAAGTTTGATTTATAAAGTTAGAAAGTCGGTACCAATGTCCCAATCCATATTGATAATTGGTTTCTACAAAACAATACAAATAATATTCCGTTATCATAATAAGAAAGTGAATTAATCGTTTAAATCACGAAATGGGTCAGTGAATTTTAAAGGTATTAAAAGCGGATTATTTACAAATATCATGCTTTAGATTGGAATTGAACAGTAAAAACGCTGCAGTTCATAGATTATTACATTTTATTACAAAATCAATACTACATATGATTAAATTTGAAATTTTTATGCTTCGAATTGTACTTATACTTTCTTATTTACTTGTATTAAATTCGGGAAATTCTCAGGTTGCCTTGCAGAATTTACGGTCTTCACAGCCCGAGATTGTTGTGTTTAAAGTTGAATTGAAGGATTATCAACGGTTGTTAAACACAACCAGAAAGTCCGCAAATTCCGGTGAACTTTTAGAAAAAAAATCGCTTGATGATTATTGTCAAGATCGATGTTTAAGAATGCTCGGTTTTTTAACCACGAATACGGAAAAAACGCATGAGAGTTTTTCGAGAATTTTCACTACCGAGGGACACAATGGCGCAAAAATCTCCGAAAACACCGTTTACCTCCGTGAAAGTTTGCCTGAACTGAAGCCGGAGCAATTAAAAACACTGAATCCACAATCTGCGTTGAAATGGGTGCAAACTGGAGTTTCAGAACGATATGTTTTGAGCGATAAACTCAATCAAAAATACAACCAATCTCCCGGCCACTTGAAAAATAGAACCCAGCCCAATGCAACGCAGTACGGGGAATGCACGGTAGCTATTTTTTATGTTGTGAAAAACACCAAATATGCACCCGGTAATGGTCAGCCTGAAGAAATGGTTTATAAGCTGATTTTGAACTACGAGGCATTTGATTAAATGGTTTTTGGGATTTTTCCGTAAAAAAGAAACTCCGATTTGCAATATTCCTTTTTTTTTCGAAGGTTGACATCCTTAGCTTCGCAAAAAGTTAAATTGCGGAGATGTCAAATCCTTCAAATCAAATACAGCAAAACAATCCGAATCATGGGCCGTTTTTTCGTCGTTTCTGGCAGTATCTGAACGAGCGATTTCCATTGCATTCTCATGGTATACTGATTGCCTCTTTTAGTTTTAGTGCAATTGGTTATAGTAGATTGAGCCAGAATTTAGAAGGATTTATTTCTTGGGATAAGTATGCGGTTGCAGTATTTAACACAGTAACCTTATTTTTTCTTTTGCGTGTATTTGACGAACACAAAGACGCAGACGACGATGCTAAATTTCGAATGGAACTACCGGTACCTCGAGGATTGATTACTCTCAATGAATTGAAAAATGTGGCTTGGTTTGTTTTTGCTCTTCAAGTGATAATTACGGCTGCAACTTTTCCTTCTATGCTTGTTTTGTATGCGATTGTTATTCTTTATCTGTTACTCATGGGTAAGGAATTTTTTATAAAGAATTGGTTAAAAAAGCATCCCTTTTGGTATGTAACTTCCCACATGCTCATTATTCCACTGGTAGATGTTTACGCCAGTGGGTATGATTGGAGTTTGTCGAATTCCCAAGCCCCATTTGGTTTGGTGTACTTTTTTGGGGTTTCATTTTTAAACGGTGTTGTTTTGGAGGTGGGACGAAAAATCAGAAATCCTTCCGACGAAAAACCGGGTGTTGAAACATACTCAGCTATGCTTGGTCAAACCAAAGCCTTATTATTATGGGTTGGGGTGCTCTTTTTAACTTTAATTCTTGCTTTATTGGCCGCCGATTATGCTCATTTTGCAAATGGTATTAAATATTGTTTGATTGGATATTTTTCGTTCACTCTAATTGCGGCACTGCTGCATTTCATAAATCCATCCTCAAAAACAGCAAAAGGAATTGAAATCGCAAGCGGAATCTGGACCATTTTAATGTATCTAACTTTGGGCGGAGTTTTAACGATTTTACAATGGTTTGTATAGCAGGAGATTCGGTTGATTTAGAGTTGCATAACAGCAAAACTCTCGGAGGAAAGGGCTTGAATTTGGCAAAATTGAAAAGTCAAGGTTTCAATGTGCCACCTTTTGTAATTTTAAATGCAGATGAATTACACCATCATTTTCAGAATGAATCGGAATTGAATCCAGTATGGATGGATCAAATCAAATCCATTTTGGGTAATCATTTATGGTTTTCAGTACGCTCTTCTGCAATTCAAGAAGATGGTGCCCAATTCAGTTTTGCCGGTCAGTTTAAAACGGAATTGTATGTGGGCTGGGATGAAATGTGGAATGCTATACAACATGTTTGGAGCTCACTAAATTCGGAATCGGTACTTGCATATTGTAAAGAACATCAATTGGAAAAACCAGATCGAATGGCCATCATCATACAAGCTATGGTGAATTCGGATGTATCGGGTGTTGCATTTGGAGTAAATCCGGTGAATGGAAAACGAAATGAATTCGTAATTTCTTCGGTTTATGGTTTGGGCGAGGGACTGGTAAGCGGTGAGTTGAATGCGGATTTATTTACCGTATTAGACAATAACATCATAGCTCAAACATCCCCCAAAAAGAAGAAACTCGTTCCGTTCCAAAATGAGTCTTCAAATTTTCAAGAAACCAAACACAGAACTACTTCTCAATGGGTAGATGTGGATCCATTAATTCAAGATTCTCCGTCGCTTAATGAGTCTCAAATTCATCAGGTTGTTGCTGTGTTAAAGCAATTGACGCGGATGTATAAGCGACCACAAGATATTGAATTTGCCCTAGAAAATGATCAATTATATATCCTGCAAACCCGTCCGGTAACCACCTTAAACCAAATTGCGGATCCTTCCGGTGAAATGATTCTTTGGGATAACAGCAACATAATTGAATCGTATCCGGGCGTTACTACTCCGTTAACATTTAGTTTTATCATTAAAATGTACGAATCGGTGTATATTCAATTGTGCAGATTGTTAGGAGTAAGTGAACGTGATTTAATTCAGAATAAGCCCATTTTTGAGAATATGCTGGGATTGATAAACGGACGCGTATATTATAATTTATTGTCGTGGTATAAAGCACTTGCCTTACTTCCGGGATTTCAACTGAACGCGGAGTTTATGGAGAAAATGATGGGAGTTAAGGAGCGATTTGAATTGAAAAATCTACCCCAAAAAACCCGTTGGTCGGAACGATTTCGAGTTCTGATTATGCTGCGATCTATGTGGAGTAATCTTCGCAGATTACCTAAAATGCGTCGGGAATTTCAACGCGATTTTCAACGGGTCTTAGATGAATACAATGCCATTGATTTGTCAACAAAATCAGCACACGAGTTAATGGAGTTGTATTTAAAATTTGAACAAACACTTTTAAAAAAATGGAAAGCCCCACTGGTTAATGATTTTTACGCCATGATCTATTTTGGGGTGTTACAAAAATTGGTGGAAAAGCATCAACTTCCGCCCGGAATTCATAACGATTTATTGAGTGGAGCTGACGATATCATTTCTACAGAACCGATTAAGAGAATCGAAAAAATGCGGGATTGGATATGGAAAAACGTGGAATTAACTCAGCATTTTAAAGAAAAATCCGTTTCAGAATTAATGAAATTGGTTGAACTTTCTTTTCCCGAATTGCAGAATCAGATTGTGAATTATTTGGAGCTTTTTGGAGATCGTTGTGTGGGTGAATTGAAACTCGAAACGATTACTTACAAGCAAGACCCTTCTATGTTGGTGAATCTACTGAAAATGTATGTAAGTCAAGAGCGTTTTGAGAGTAAGTCTTTTAAATTAAGAGAAAAGGCAGAAGAAACAGTTGGTGAATTGTTGAGTAAGCATCCCCTAAAGAAAATGATATTTCGATTTGTTCTGAAAAAGACACGGATACTGGTCAGTGCCCGTGAGAATCTGAGATTTGAACGAACTCGTGGCTTCGGGAAGGTTAGAGAAATATTCTTGGCTATGGGTGATGTATTCTATTTCGAGGGAATAATAGAATGCCCAAGAGATATTTTCTATTTAACACAAAACGAAATTTTTGATTTTATAAAAGGGACAGCGGTAACGCCTGAGATAGCTGAATTAATTCAATTCAGAAAATCAAAGTTTCAGTTATACGAGAGTCAAAATTCAGCAGAACGCATACGGACTTTCGGCATGGTGTATCAAGGTAATGTTTTTGATGCAGCATTAAATTCAAGTGTATTAAGCGGCGATTTGAAAGGCATAGGTTGTTGTCCAGGTAGCATAAAAGCTCGAGTTCAAGTGGTACACCATCCCAGAGAAGTTGCTGATTTAAATGGAGATATATTAGTTACCGCTTCAACGGATCCGGGTTGGGTAACCCTATTTCCAAATGCTAGTGGAATTTTAGTGGAACGGGGTTCATTGTTATCTCACAGTGCTATCGTTTCTCGTGAGTTGGGGAAACCTTGTATCGTGGGTATCACGGGATTGTTAAGCCGATTGAAAACGGGCGATTGGGTAGAGATGGATGGAAGCACAGGTTTTGTAAAAATACTAAGTGAAGCATCCCCGGAGACAAGCATTTGAGTTCTTATTAGTTTATGAAAATAAAACAAATCACTCCATTTGAGTTGAAGTTAGTTTATGAAAATCAAACTTATCCCTCTATTTAATAATAGGATATTAAATGTAGATCCGAGAGGTCGATGATATACCAAATTTCAAATAACAACTAAGGGAAAACCACACAATGAAGGCAGATTTTAATTTTATTCGTTATGCGAATGTTTGGGAAGATCATCGAGTATTGTTAAAAGCGATTTCTACCAAACCGGGTAGTCGGTATTTAAGTATAGCTTCCGCTGGCGACAATGCATTTGCTCTTTTAACTTTGGATCCCGAGTATGTAGTAGCGGTAGATGTGAGTCAAGTGCAATTGTATTTGGTGGAATTAAAAATGGCTGCAATTTTAGAATTAAATCGAACCGAAGTGTTGTCGTTTTTAGGCTTTACACATTGCGATAATCGATTGGAGGTTTTTCAAAGAATCAAGTTTCGAATGTCAGGTCCAGCCCAAGATTATTTTGAAAATTACGCCGCTAATTGGACGCAAAGAGGAATCATACATGAGGGTAAATTTGAGAAGTATTTCCAGTATTTTTCAAAATATATTTTACCGTTAATTCATTCTCGGAAAACGATTCAAGAACTCTTAGCAGTTAAACCCGCTTCAGAACAAATAGCATTTTTTAAGTCGAAATGGAACACATGGAAATGGAGAACCTTGTTTCGAGTATTTTTCAGTAAGTGGGTAATGGGCAGATTGGGAAGAGACCCAGAATTTTTAAAGCACGTACAAGTACCGGTTTCTGAATTTATTCTATCTCAAACTGAGAGGCATTTAACTTCAATAAATGCCCAAACTAATCCGTTCTTGCGTTATAATTTAACAGGGAGTTTTGGTGATTTAATCCCATTTTATCTGCAAGAGGAGCAATTTGAAATAATCAAAAATCGAATATCCAGAATTGTGCTTCATCAGGGTTTTGCTCAAGATGCCATCCATGAATATGGACCGTTTGATGCGATGAATCTGAGCAATATTTTTGAATATATGCCCGCCGAAGTTTTTCGTGAAACGGCTCAACAATTGATGAATGGATTGAAGGAATCAGGTAAAATGGTGTATTGGAATTTAATGGTGCGTCGAAGATGTTCCGAAATAAGCAGTTTACCAAATTCCCAAGTATTGATTCAGAAACATTCCGAAATGATGGAACTTAGGGATGTGGATTGGGGATATTTTTATGATTCAATAGTAATTGATGAAAAGGTCCAAATGCTGGAATTTCCCGTTGAAAATGGAAGTTTTGCTGTCAGAAGGTTCGAATTAACATCCAAGTTAGCATCGCTAACTGCTTATGTGAATCCTCAAATTGAAGGCGGAAAAGCTGTTGTTTTTGGAGAATATGCATGTGATCCTAATCAGTTGAAACTGGGAGATCTAGTTTTGAAACAAGCAATTCAATGGGCAAAAAAAGAAGGATTTACATCCATTATTGGACCCATGAATGGAAGTACTTGGGATACTTATCGTTTTAAAGTGCATGGTCGTCGTAATTTTTTGGGGGATTTGAAACTGGGGCTTGAATACGTTAGGCAATGGGAAAACTTAGGTTTTGAAACAGTTTCAAAATACGTTTCAACGGAATTGGAATATTCGGATTCGGAAACGTTGAGGCTGCTTCAACGGAGAAATCAACTGGAAAGCTCCGGAGTTGTTTTTAGAAACCTAGATATGAGCCGTTGGGAAGACGAGCTGAATCGTATTTATGAACTGAGCATTCTCGCATTTAAAAATAATTTTCTATACTCAGATATTTCGTGGGAAGCATTTATTCAGCAGTATCAATCATTGAAATCTAGTATGGACCCCAGTTGGATTTTGTTGGCCGAAGATGGTTCGAATAATGAACTTATTGGATTTTTATTTTCATATCCCGATTTTCAATGTTACCCAGAAAGTCCAACATTAATAATTAAAACGGTGGCCCGCAAAGAATCGTTTCGTTGGAGTGGTTTGGGATTGGTATTGACCGACATAATACAGAAGCGCGCAAGAGAAATCGGAATATATCAGTTTGTTCACGCGTTTATGCATGAAGCTGCGGTGTCTTCGAATTGCTCTGATTCTATGAATTCCACCGTAATAGCCGAATATGTACTTTTGAGAAAAAAACTCTGAGTTTTTGTCACACCGATGTAGATTTTTGGTAAATTGCCATTCTACAATCATGAAACCCATAGAAATTCCAGAATTACTGAAGCATGGTAATATCATTGAACATTTCGAATGGGCAGTACAAAAAGTGCCTAACAAAGCGGCC
Organism: Chitinophaga pinensis; assembly: GCA_945890895.1. Taxonomy (GTDB): domain Bacteria; phylum Bacteroidota; class Bacteroidia; order NS11-12g; family UBA955; genus VMCP01. The sequence continues at coordinate 16,809 of CAMDDG010000049.1, forward strand.
ATAATTGATAAGTCTGAATCCATAACCTTTCTACAATTGCACCAACGCGTTCTTGGCGCTCAACAAAAATTACAAGATTCAGGACTGAAATCGGGCGATCGGGTTCTGGTCTTTGTTCCCATGAGCATTGATCTTTATGTTGGAGTTTTGGCATTGTTTAGAATGGGATGTACTGCAGTTTTTTTAGATGAATGGTCGAAAATAGGTCGATT
>CAMDDG010000050.1 GCA_945890895.1 Chitinophaga pinensis
AAAATTCTGATACTTTTGATTCATCAAAACGGTAATAGGCAATGAATTTTCCACTTGGACTCCATTCAAATCCTTGACTCATCGAAAATTCTTCTTCATACACCCAATCAACAGCTCCATTAATAATTTCGTTGTGTTTACCGTCGTTGGTTACTGCGAATTCTTTTAGAAGTTGGAAGTTGAATACATACAAATTACGATCGCGCACATAAGCCACATTTTGATTGTCTGGACTCAATGTAGGATACATTATTCTACCGGGAATGGTGTACGATTTTTTATTTTCAATATCGAAAATTTTAACTTTATAATTGGCTGAATGTCGATAAATATTTACTGGATCAAACTTGAGAATTACAAATTTAGAATTTTGTGAAAATTCAAATTGACTCAGGGGGATGTATTCCTTTCCACTGGTTGTATCGGAAGCAGACCAACTGCCATTGAACCATTCACTATGAAACAAGGTAGAAATTGAATCCGTTTTGGTAGCAGGGTTTTGAGTATTAACCCACCACGTTTTTGAAGCACCGTTGCTTTTCGTATTCAACAATAACGTACCATCCGGAGTAAATGATTTTATTTGGGCTGCTTTGGGACGGAATTTAGCATTATTCATATCGCTCAACTTGAATTTTTGAGCTTGACTCGAGCCGAATAAGCATCCCCCAAAAAATAGAGAGAAACCCAATTTAAATATGGTGCCTTGCTGCATTGTGTTTAATCTTTAATGTTTGAAATTCAGTGGATTATGTTAAAATTATTTTAGTTAAAACAAATTTTAAACTATAATAAAGTGTTTTTTATTGTAGTAAATCGTGCTATTTCCCAACGTTATTTAACTCGATTTAGTTTGATGTCGGTTGCCGGTGCTATAACAACAGGTACCAGTTCCTTGGTTACCACGCTGCCATCGAGACCAAACCATTTTTCAGGTGTTCCAGCCAACATTTTCAGGTAGCCATAACCATCCATGATGAAATGATCCATGATGGGCATTTCGTTTTCAGCAGAAATTTCTTCTTCAACCAACACAAAACGGAAATCACCGATGGCTGTTTTGTCTGAAAAACCATGATAGTATGGATCCAAGTCGATTTCACCGTTGGCCAACATTTCTTGAATTACTTTTTTTAGATACAAACTAATTTTAGGTTGAACACGGAAACCCAATCGGAAGCGCACCTTATAAATGTCGTTTTTCTCAATCACATTTACTTTGTATTCCATGGTGTACGGTTCATCGGTAACATCTACGTTAATGAACCAGTAGAAGTCGGCTCTTTTGGGACGTTTTTGGAGGATGGAATACAAAATGGTGGATTCTACTTCGTCGTCTAAACGGGCTTTACTTAAATAGATGAGGTGAGTTGCGAATTTTGGAAGGGTAGTATCCTGACTCAAGCTGCGAAGTTTGGTTCTGCACGTACTTAATTTTTCGGTTACAACCATTTGAGTTTTGATTTGACCGCTTCTAAAACTGATATACATCACACCAATAATGGCTAATCCAATGAATAAGGTTACAAAACCTCCTTCCATGAATTTAGCTAAGTTAGCCCACAAAAATGTGGATTCAACGATGAAAAACACCAACATGATAATCCAAGTTATAATGGGATTCCAACGCTTCATTCTTAAGTAATAATACAACAAAATGCTGGTCATTAACATAGTAACAGTTATGGCCAACCCGTATGCTGCTTCCATGGCTTCGGATTCGTGGAATATCAATACAATAGCAATACATCCAGCCAATAATGCAGTATTTACCGCAGGAATATAGATTTGACCTTTTACGGTACTTGGGAACTTAACGGTAAATTTGGGCATGAAGTGCAATCGAATGGCTTCAGAAACCAAGGTATATGAACCTGTAATTAATGCTTGCGATGCAATAATGGCGGCCATAGTAGCAATAGAAATTCCTATGGGAAGAAACCAATCTGGCATGATGGCGTAGAAAGTTCTGGCACCATCTAAAGGAGTATTGATGTGATTCATTAACCAAGCCCCTTGTCCAAAATAGTTCAACAACAAGGTTATTTTTACGAATATCCAAGAAATTCGAATGTTCTGTTTTCCACAATGTCCTAAATCACTATACAAAGCTTCTGCTCCAGTTGTACATAGAAATACTGCTCCTAAAAGCATGAGGGCTTCAGGACCTGAATTTAAGAATCGATATACCCAAATTGGATTTAACGCTTGCAAAACTTCGGGATGGTGAACGATTTGACTCACTCCCAAAACTGCCAACATACTGAACCATACGAGCATAATTGGTCCGAAGAATCGTCCAACAGCGTTGGTTCCAGCGCGTTGAAATAAAAATACTACAATAAGTATGGTAATTACAATGGGTACCGTTTCTAAATGACTCCAATCCACCTTGTATCCATTCGACGGATTGATATTTCTTAATCCTTCAATTGCCGAAGAAACCGAAATGGGAGGGGTAATAATACCGTCGGCTAGAAGCATGGCCCCACCGATCATGGTACCAACTACCAGATAGGGGAATCTTCTTCGCAACAAGCTGTACAAAGAGAAAATGCCTCCTTCTCCTTTGTTATCTGCTTGCAGTGTTAAAATTACATACTTAATTGTAGTTTGGATGGTTAAGGTCCAAAAGACAGCACTAATTCCACCTAGAATAAGTACCTCAGAGATGGGTTTATCGCCCATGATAGCGTTCATAACATACAACGGTGAAGTACCAATATCACCGTAAATAATACCGAGCGTAATTAATAATCCGGCAGGGGTAAATTTGTCGATTCGGGTATGTCCCATAATAATAGAGCAGGCGAATTTAATGGGTATTCATGTATTTTGGGGATAAATGTGGATTATATATTCACAATTCGACTTAAAAATGATGTTATCCGACAAACACCTTGGTTTTACAGAGTAAGTGTATTTATGACAATTGTTGAATTCTTATGAATATTAATCTGTAAAAATAATGATGTAGACATAAAATGTGAGTAACTTTGCACCACATTTCACACACAATGAACCACACGAACACACAACTACCCAACGGTGCAGATTTGAATCACCAACCAATCTCATCTTATTACGGAGAATTTGTTTTTGGTCCACGCGCTCAAAAAGGCTATTTAACGGATGCGGCCATTCATGAAATTGCAAAAGCAGTGAATGAAGGACATGCCATTGACAGAAGCATTTCTGATGAAGTTGCAAAAGCAATGAAGCAATGGGCTATGGACATGGGCGCTACCCATTACACACACTGGTTTCAGCCTTTGCGTGGAACCACTGCTGAAAAGCACGATAGTTTTTTTGAACCCACAGGAATTGATAGTGGAATTGAAGTTTTTAGTGGAAAAGCATTAGTGCAACAAGAACCCGATGCCAGTTCGTTTCCAAATGGTGGAATTAGAAACACATTTGAAGCAAGAGGATACACGGCCTGGGATCCTAGTTCGCCTGCGTTCATAATTGAAAAAGGTGGAGTTAGAACTTTATGTATCCCCACGATCTTCGTTTCATACACCGGTGAAGCATTAGATTACAAAGCACCGTTGTTGAAAACACTTGCTTTTGTTCGTAAAGCGGCTACCGATGTTTGCCAATATTTTGATACCAACGTTACCGATTGTTCTGTTTCCTTAGGTGTTGAACAAGAATATTTCTTGGTGAAAGAAGATTTATATCACCAGCGTCCAGACTTAATGTATACCGGACGTACCTTGATCGGACATGTGCCCGCAAAAGGACAACAAATGGAAGACCATTATTTTGGAGCTATTCCTACCAACGTTCAGGCGTTCATGAACGATTTTGAACAACGTGCACATCGTTTGGGAATTCCTTTGAGAACTCGTCACAACGAAGTAGCACCAGGCCAATTTGAATGTGCACCTCAATTCGAATCCTTGAATTTAGCCGTAGATCACAACACATTATTAATGGATGTGATGGAGGCCGTGGCTGCTGAACATGGTTTCCGTGTGTTATTGCATGAAAAACCATATAAAGGCATCAACGGTTCTGGAAAACATAACAACTGGAGTTTAATTACCAATACCGGTGTGAATTTATTATCGCCAGGGAATTCGCCAGAGCAGAATTTGCAGTTCTTGACGTTCTTTATTAACGTAATCAAGGCAGTTCACGATCATGCAGATTTGTTAAGAGCAAGTATTGCAACAGCAGGCAACGATCATCGTTTGGGCGCCAACGAAGCCCCTCCAGCAATTATGAGCGTTTTTGTTGGAGATAAATTGGAAGATGTATTGAACGACTTTGAATCAGACAGTACATCCCCCGAAACAAAAGAAAGCAGAAGCAGTATAAATATTCAAAGTATTCCCGAAATTTTGTTGGATAATACCGACAGAAATAGAACTTCGCCGTTTGCATTTACAGGAAATAAATTTGAATTCCGCGCCGTAGGTAGTTCCGATAATTGTAGTTCTGCAATGGTTGTTTTAAACGCCATCGTAGCAAATCAATTGGTGGAATTTAAGCAACGTGTAGATGCAGCAATTGCAGCAAACCCGGGTAAATCAAAAGAAGAGATTATTGAAGAAATTTTAAGAGCCGATTTGATAAGCGCAAAACGTATTATTTTCGGTGGAAATGGATATTCTCAAGAATGGGTTGAAGAAGCTGCTCGTCGTGGATTAAATAACATTAAAAATTCTGCAGAAGCTTTAGCTGCTTACATGGCACCTGAAAGTATAGAATTATTCACGAAACACGGAATTTTCTCCCATAAAGAATTGGAGGCACGTACTGAAATTCGATACGAAACTTTTGTGTTGAGTTTGGAATTGGAATTAAAAGTATTGAGCGAAATGATTCAAAATTTTGTAATTCCCTCGGCCGTTCGTTATCAATCGCGTATTTCAGAAAATGTGAAGAATTTATTGGCTGTTGGAATCGATAAAACAACCGTTTCTGCTCAACTCGAATTGTTAACGGAATTGAGCAATTTAATCAACCAAGCTCATCAGTTAAACAAAAAATTGAACGATGAAAACGAAAAAGCCCTTGCTTTAAAGGAAGCGCATGAAAGAGCAGTAGCATTCAATCATGTTATTCGTCCAATTTTCGAGGAACTACGTGTGGTTAGCGATGGAATCGAGCGCTTGTGCGACGACTCCGAATGGACGTTACCCAAATACAGAGAATTGTTAACATTGTCGTAAACAATAAATCCCTCACATTAAATAATGATTCAATAGAGTTTGTTTCTGGATAAATATTAACATCATCTTTAGTGTGTTTTAAACACCACCAGAGAAGAGAAGCAGAATTCGAGTTTGGTTTAAATATTCAGTGCTTAATATCACTATTCCCCGAAATAGACTCTATTAATTTTGTATAAAAATACACATGGAAAAAGTAGAATGTTTAATTATTGGCAGTGGACCTGCGGGATACACTGCAGCGATTTATGCGGCACGCGCCGATATGAAACCCGTTGTTTATGAAGGGTTACAGCCCGGTGGACAATTAACCATTACAACGGATGTTGAAAATTACCCTGGATTTCCGGACGGAATTATGGGTCCTGAAATGATGGAAAATTTCAAATCTCAAGCGGTACGCTTGGGTACTGATGTTCGTTTTGGGATGGTAACATCGGTTGAATTCAAACCCGGTGGACCGCAAAAGGTAATCGTAGATGGTTCTCATGAAATTGAAGCAGAAGCGGTAATTATTTCTACGGGTGCATCGGCTAAATGGTTGAATCTTCCTTCTGAACAGCGATTAAACGGCAGTGGAGTTAGCGCATGCGCTGTTTGTGATGGATTTTTTTATCGTGGGAGCGATGTAGCCATTGTTGGTGCTGGAGATACGGCTTGCGAAGAGGCATCGTATTTGGCTAAAATATGTAGCAAAGTGTATATGATTGTCCGAAAAGATGAGTTTCGTGCATCAAAAGCAATGCAACATCGCGTAATGAATACTCCGAATATCGAAGTATTATTCAATTCTGAAACCGACGAGGTTTTGGGAGCAAATGCTGTTGAAGCCGTTCGTGTAAAAAACAATAAAACCGGAGAAATGCGTGAAATTCCCATCAAAGGTTTCTTTGTAGCCATTGGACATCAGCCCAATACTGATATTTTTAAACCCTACATCGAAATGGATGAACAGGGCTATATCATTACCGAAAAAGGAAGTTCCAGAACCAACGTAGAAGGGGTGTTTTGTGCCGGCGACGCTCAAGATAAAATCTATCGTCAAGCAGTAACTGCCGCGGGTAGCGGTTGCATGGCGGCTTTGGATGCTGAACGTTGGTTGTCAGCGAAAAAATCTGTGTAAATCCATACTATTTATATATTTTTGGGGGATGAAAGGGCTGCTTTTGATCGGTGCTTTGGTCCCCCATTTTTTATGGGCACAAGTCCAATCATCTTTTTTACAAGATCCTCCCATACCCGGTAATGAACCGAGTATTGCCGTTCACCCACAGGATCCGAGTGATGTTTGGGTGGCATTTAATAATAATCATGTGTACCACACATTAAATGCCGGGAAACAATGGTTGAAAATCGATGTGAATCCGGATCAGGGATTTTACGGTGACCCGGTGGTTAAAGTATCCCCCAAAGGAACCGTTTACCTAGCGCATTTAGCAAAAAATATTCGGGAAAATAAGAAACATCCCGAGTGGTTTGATTGCATTGTATTCGAACGGAGTACCAACGGCGTGGAGTTTCATGCCACGTGTATTGGGAAGAACGGTAAAATGCAAGACAAACCCGCAATAAATTTTGATCAACAACCCAAAAGTAAATACAACGGGAATGTTTATGCGGCATGGACGGAATTCGATAAATACAATTCAAGCAATTCCAGTGATTCAAGTCGAATTCGATTTTCTTTTTCCGAGGATGACGGAGTTAGTTTTTCTCCTCCAATAACCGTTAGTGATAAGAGTGGAAACGCAACCGATGATGATGGTACAGCGGAAGGCACAAGTATGTGGATTGGCAAGCAGGGTGAAGTTTTCTTGGTGTGGTCAAAAATGGATACCTTATGGATGGATGTGAGTAAAGACGGTGGAAGGAGTTGGGGTAAAGATCAATTTTTAGCAACGATGCCCGGAGGGTGGGATGTAAAAGGAATCAAAGGGTTGGTGCGATGCAATGTTATGCCCATGATTTCAGGGGATAAAAAAGGAGGTATTTATGTGGTTTACGGTGCTCAGGAATGGACGAATGGACCGCAATCGCTATATTATGTTTACAGTGCGGATGGGGGAAAGCAATTTTCGCATCCCCTAAAAATAAACGATGAAAAGCCTGAAATATCCGATGCGTCTTATGCTCAAGCTGTTTTTCCCTATATAGACTTAGATGAAAATTGGGGTTATCCTCGGGTTATTTGGTATGATTTTAGGGGCAGCTTAACAGGTAGATTCGTAATGGTGTATACATCGGTATTGAAAAAAAGAAAACCATTGCCCAATACCTGCTTATCCAATCAACCCATTGTGCTGCATTCCAAAAATATCTTTTATGGTGATTATATTGGTTTTGATTCATGGAAAGGTGGCGGAAGAGCCGCGGTAACCACTTTTCATGAGGAATTGCAGAAACCCGTGGTAGAAATTTTAGAATGGAAAGGGAAAAAGGCTCAAATGAATAACACAGCTCCTACCTTAATTTTGAATCATAATGGCGACGGAGATTCACTGATATTCTGTACCAATATGCCGGGTGAAACGAGTTATACTTTCGAAATTCGAAATGGTAGAAGTATTGTAGCTCAAAAAGTTACAGAATCAATTCGGCATTCTGAGTTCAGTTTGTTGGATTTTGAGGAATTTCATTTAAGTAGAAAAGCATTATCTCCAGGTTTGTATACAATAGTTGTAAAACGAAAAACCAAGGCAATCAAGAAAAATATTTGGATAGATTAGAATTTAGAATCCTTGCAATATCAATTCTGAAATCCTATTTTTGCTTTTCTTTAAAAAACAAGACTTTAAATACATATGGCAGTTATACAAAAACTTAGAAATTCCGGAATGGTAGCGGTGGTAATTATAGCCGCCTTAGTGATTTTTGTAGTGGGGGATTGGTTGACCGGTCGTGGAAATGGTGGTAACACAGATGAAAATCGCGATGTCATCGGTGAGATTTCCGGGGAATTGATTCGCGAAGCGGACTTAGGACCCATTGTTGAGGAATTGTACAAAAAGGAGTTGGATCAAGATCCCAACTTTAAGTTGGACGAAGACGCAGCGAATCGTTTAAACCAAAAAGCTTGGCAGGAATTGGTAAAACGTAAAGTTTTAATTTCTGCGATTGAAAAATCAGGTATTGAAGTTACCGATGAAGATTTCAACGAAATGATGGTGGGTTCACACCCCGTTGAAACCATTTTAGGCGATCCAACCTTTCAAACAGATGGTAAATTCGATCCCAAGAAAGTGGAACAAATCTTCCGTCAAGCCAAGTCAAATCCTCAAATGAAATCGCGTTTGGCTGCTTATGTAGATCAAATGAGAAAATCCGAATTGGAAACGCGTTATGCTATGTATGTGGGTAAATCACAAATGTTCAGAACCAAAAAAGAGTTGGAATTTGAATATTTATCATCCAATCAAACAACTACCGGTAAAATTGTAGCCTTAAACTTTAGTAACATCCAAGATAAAGATGTTAAAATTACTGATAAAGACTTAGAAGAATATTTGAATGCTCATAAAGAGCGTTACAAAATCAAATCTGAAGCACGCGATTTTAAATACGTAGTTTTCGATATTGTACCTTCTTCCGAGGATACATTTGCAGCTATCGAGCAAGCAAACAACTATGCATTGAATATGAAGAAAAGTCAATCAGCTCCTGATACATTGGGTGCTAGTCCTTTTATTCGCAGAAGTGATTTAGGAGAGTCAACTCCTAAAGTAGTTGTGGATTCTCTGTGGAATGCAGCTTTAGGAACAGTGGTTGGTCCAAGTTTTAAAGATGGTAAGTTTACGATCTACCAAAAAGTAGCATCTAAAAAAGATACGATTCCAGTAGTTAATGTATCTCATATTTTGATTCCATTAAGCGGAGAACTTCCTAACGGAACAATGATTGTAGATTCAGTACAAGCTTTGTCTGTTGCTCAAGATGTTTATAATCAAATTATAGGTGGAAAAACCATAGCTGATTTAGCTGGTTTGTATTCAGCCGACCCAGGTTCTGCTAACAAGGGCGGTACTTACGGATGGCAAGACCCTCGTCAAACTGTTGCGGGATACAAGAAATTCTGTTTAACGGCAAAAAAAGGACAAGTTGAATTGGTGAAAACTGAATTAGGTTACCACATCATGAAAATGATGGATGAGCCTGATTACATGAACATTCGCTATGTGATGAACGAAGTGGAAATTGCTCCGGGTTCAAAAACAGTAAATGCCGTTGTTGAAAAGAGTCGTAAGTTCAAAAATCAAGTGAACCCAGAGAAACCCGAAACATTTGAAAAAGCAGCAGAGATGCAAGCAATGGCTCCTTTGGTTGCTAAAGATTTCACTACAGACCAAAAAGGGGTTGCTCGTATTGAACAAATTTCTGAAATGCGTTCTATTATGTATTGGTTGTTCGACGACAAACGCGAAAACGGTGACGTTTCTGAAATATTTACAATGGAGAACAAGCACGTTATTGTTAAGATGGAAACCGTTAAACATAGAGGTTATGCAACACTGGATATGGTTCGTGCAGATATTGAGCCTTTAGTTCGTGAACAGAAAAAAGGCGAATTGGCTAATGAAAAATTGTCAAAAGCTATGGCATCCGCTAAAACCGCTGAAGCATTACAAAAAGCGGTTAATGGTGATATCATGGATTGTGGTTCTGTTCGCTATGGACAAGGAATTGTTGGTCAATTCGGACAAGAATTTAGAATTTTAGGTGCTATGTTCGGTTTATCGGATAATACAACTTCTAAACCCATAGCAGGTAAACAAATGAGTGCGGTTATCTTCAAAGAGAAGATGCAGAAAATGGAAATTCCCGTTTCAGTTTACAATGCACCAAATGATGATTCGTATTTGAATCAACCTAACTATGTATTGAGTCGCTTGCAAGACATGATGTTGCGTTATGCATACGTGCAAGATTACCGTTACAAATTTGAGTGGTATAAATAAAAAAGTTTAACACGAATAATGAATCCCAGATATGTTCAAATTATAAGGAATGTATCTGGGATTTTTGCTGAAAAATGATTTATAAATTCGAAAGTGCTGCTTAGAAATAAATAAAAAGCAATACGAGTTAATAAAAAAATCAACTTGAAAGCATCCCGAAAAATAGAAAATCTTAAATAACTTAAAATATCTGTATTAATCATAAAGAACTTTCATTAAATTTATCTACAAATCCCAAGTTTAAAATTATGTCACAAATTACACATGAATTATCACTGCAGAATTTTGCCGAGCAGTTTGAATACGTATTAGCGAATTACCACAAACACGGAAAATCCGTAAAACATTACAAGAATATCGTAATTGCTGGATTGGGTGGAAGCGGCATTGGCGGCAGAATAGCTCGTTCCTATTTCTGGAGCGAATGTCCCATTCCCGTTGAAGGATATTCGGATTATCATTTACCGGGTTATGCTGGAAAAGATACATTAACTATACTTTGTTCGTATTCGGGTAATACTGAAGAGACATTAAATATGTTTGCGGAAGCTACAAGCAGAGGTTGCGATATCATTTGCATGGCTGCTGGTGGGAAATTATTGGAACTTTCCAATGCTGCAGGACATGCTACTTATACCATCGCTACAGGCTATCAACCCAGAATGACTTTAGGATTTGCATTGGGTAATTTGGTAATGATCGTAGGAGAGTTATTGGGTAAGGATATGTCTACTGAAATTGAGAATTTGGCGAGCAAATTCAAGAATCACGAAGTAGCGTTACAGAGAGCAAAAGAAATGCATACGTATTTTGGTGATACGATTCGCGATAAGTTTGTTGTAGTAACGGATATGGCTTATGAAGCGGTAGGAATTCGTTTTTGTCAACAGATTCAAGAGAACGCAAAAGGGGAGGGATTTGTATCGGTATTGCCAGAGGCAAATCACAACATGATTGAGAGTTATTACGAGAAGCACGATACCAATTTTATTTTCTTGAATAGTGGATCCAACGATCGCGTTACAAAGCGTTTTGATTTTGTAGAAGGTGTTTTATCCAAATTAGGGAATAAAGTGTACAAGTATCCTGTTAAAGACGCTTCTTTGGATTCTATTTTTGAAGTGATTCATGCAACGGATTGGTTAAGCATTTGGGCATCAGACGATAAGAAGGTAAACAACATGGAGGTAGGAATCATCATGGAGTTGAAGGGCTTTTTAGCCGGGAATTGAGGTGGGGATTGATGTTGGAAGCCCCTGAAGATAATTGAGGGTTGTATTTCATTCAAATAGCTAAAAATTAATAATATAAGTAGAGGCCATCCAGTAGGGGTGGCCTTTTTGGTTTTAAATGATGAACTGAAAGTTTCAAAGAGTGATTTGCAGTTCTAAAGGGTATGTGTTGCAGATGGTAATTTCGAGTTATGAAAAAAATTACTTTCTTATTAACAATTTTAGTGTTGTTCTTTAGCTCATGTCGCAGCACCTATCAAACAATTGGTTCTGTTCGTCCACAGATTGTAATGATCGATACCATTCAATCGGAAATGGTCATTAACAAGAATTCCAAAATTCAGGGAAGTGCAGTGATGCGTAAGTTTTTAACATTTAAAACAAAATTTCCGACCAATTTTGCAGAGAATGAAGCAACTGGTACCGCGAAAGGGGATATTGAACGATTGAAAAGTGCGGCACTCAGAGATGCATTAAACACAAACAATGTAGATTATTTAATTGCGCCAAAATATGACATTGTTGTTTCTAAAACACTTTTAACAAAAGAAGTTATTGTGAAAGTCGAAGGATTTGGTGCGAACCTAAAAATTAAATAACATTCAAATGAAGATAAAAACCTTATTGGTGTTGTTTTTATTGGTGTTTTCTGAGTTAAAGGGACAAATTACTGTTGAAAATAATTCAGATTATTTACTTGGATTGCCAATTGAAAGTAAACTTGAGAAAAATGTTTTTTCATTTGAATTCAATGCTGTAAGTAATGAAATAACACTTTTTAAATTAGATGACAAGCAGGAAATATCCAATTTACGATTGTTAGTATGGAGCAGTAAAATTGGTTTGTTAAAAAGCTTTAATCAAATACAATTTAGCAATAATAAAATTCGCGTTCATTTAGCTGAATTGGCTGATATTAAAGATCGTAAAGCTGTTTTTGTATCATTGGTGTCGGATTCCTTAGTTTTACAGACCATTCCGTTTGAAAAATGGAAAATACTTGATCCCACAAAATCAAATGATATTTTAAACGTAAAACCTAACTTTAAATTCGCTCTACATGATAATTTTCGATCCAATAAAGATCTGGGATCCATAAATGATAAAATCCAATTAGGCGAAACGTTTGCACTAAAATTTGGCGTTAAATCTAAAGATACATCTGATTTACAATATAAGATTTGGTTTAATTCAGACCATCCTAGTTTGAGATGTCAAACAGATACACTGCGGAAAAAGGGAAAACAAATTATTGATTCAGCCATATTTTTAGCTCCTTTTCAATATCCCAAATATGGAAGAACGGTAACAATTACGATTTATTATTTTGATTTTAAATATTTGAGTATTGATTCCTCCAAAGTCGTTTTTGATTATGATAAGTTGATTCCGCTGAATTTGACAAGAGAGAATTTTCAATACGAATTATTTGGTGCTCAAGAACCTGATGGAAATGATGTTAATAGTGAGAAAAAGCCCTCATTCCAAAAGTCAAAAGTACTTGTTTTTCAAGATGAAAATATATCAGTTTTTATTCTTAATAATGAACTAATTGAATATAAATTATTTAAAAACGTATCAAATTATTCAAGCATTGTTTCATTAAAAGTTAGAAATAGTTCAGATTCTATTTTGTGGACACTGAATGATAAAAAAACTGAGATTTTGGATTTACCAAAGATATTTTCATTAAATCCTTCTCAATTCAAAATTTCTTACACAATAAATCATCGTTTCCCTGCTTCATATAACTTGGGGATTTTGTGTAATCCAATTGAATTTACAAATAGTTCAAATTTAGGTGTCCCAATTGGATTGAGTTTTGGATATAAACGGAAAAACGGAATCAAGGTTTACTTTTTGTCAAATTATTCTTCTTTAAAACTTAATTATAGTTTTGAAAATGCCCTAGTTGGTTTTCCTGAAGTTGATTTTAATAAAAATTATTACAGTTCGATGAACGAATATAAATATCAATTGAATGAAATAGGATTGCTTCATGAATTGTACGTGACGAAAGGAGTCTGGTTTCAATATGGTGCTAGATTTTCAAGTTTTAGATATGCAACGTTGGTAAAAAATACGGACATGATTAGTAACACCGCAACCATCGAAATGATTGAATTAACAGATGAAAACTACAAGTCGGTTGACCCAATTGTAGGTGTGAATTTTGCATTGAATAAAAATATTAATTTCAATTTCATTACTGGAACTCGAAATTTAAGTACTGATTTTTTGTCAATAAATATGGGTTTGAATTTTAAAATAAAATGAAAAAAGAATTTTTTAAATATAAATGGATAATGCTAACGTTATTATTCATGATTGCTATTGTTTCTTGCAGAAAAGAAATCATTAATTATTCCAAATTTGGTCAAGATAAAAACAGTGTCAAGTTACTCAATTATAGTAAGATTTCTGATTCTATTGTTAATTTTCAGATTCGAAAGAGTTTCTATTTTAAGGAGGCTGTACTTAAATTCATTAGTAAAGATTCGGGTATATTAAAGTATAGTTTTCCTTTGAGTAATAACCAAAGTGATTCAATATTTGATGTTCCATTTAACACTTATGTATTGCGCGACTACTTTAGTAATTCCACTGATAAAATTCTTGTAGAGTTTTTTGCCGTAGACTTGTATAATCAAATTTGGAGAGATTCAATTTATATTAATCACACAAAATCATTCGCCAAAATCAGAACATCAGGAATCAAAGAAGATTCTTTGGTTGAAGTTGAATTCAGTAAGAATGTAATGTTAAAAAGTGCGGATTTGAGTTTTTATGATGAATCTTCTGGAATATTCAAATTCAAGCAAGGAATTCCTAATAATTCAAAAGATTCGGTATTCTCTTACAATGTGAATCGCTATAAATTGAGACAATATTTTGGGTCAAATGTTGAAAAAATAAAAGCTGTGAGCAAGTTAATAGATGTGCATGGCAATGTCTTCTTTGATTCATTCAGTTTTAACCATGCACCACCCTCTGTGAAAATTATTGAAGCAAAAGAATTTAATGATTCTATGTTGTCTATTAAAATTGGTAAAAATGTAATTTTAAAGCAGTGTAGACTCCAATTTTCTGCAAAAGATTCAAGTGAGGTAAAGTTTAAAATTGACTTGGATGGTTCAAAAAATGATTTAACGCTTGTTAATCAAATAAATCATCTTGCTTTGTCTCGATTGTTTAGTGCTAAAGTGGAAAAAATCAACATAGCTGTTACAGCTCAAGATATTTCTGGGAATTATTATAGTGATGACGTACTAGTTTCAAAAAAGACTTATTCAAGTTTCGCCGGATATTTTAATTCAATAGATGGACTACTTGGCTATTGGGAATTGGAAAACGATTTGGTTGATGAATCAAAATTTGATAATAATGGTAAAGCAAATGGTAACATTGAATTTAAACAAATTCCTGACTCTAAATTTTACGGGGCCTACTTCAATGGAAGTTCCACAGTCGTTGTGAAGCATTCTGATTCCGTAAATCCTACTGAATATTCTATTTGCGCTTATATTAACCCAGAGAAAATAGCAGATAATATTCAAGGTGTTATTATTAGTAAAAGAGAATTTAATGGATGGGGAAATAGTTTTGAATTCCTTATTGGTAATAAATCCTCAACTTCATATGCCGTCGGTTCTGGTTGGACTGACTCAAGAGGGAACAATGGAAATTCTTTTTCGGGTTTAGTTTTTCACACTTCCCATAATGTTTGTGTTACACATTCAAGCAGTGAAAATAAGATATATGTAGATGGTGTATTATTAGCACAGAGAGTCTCTTATGGTTCTGTAAATAAAAATAATCTGGATATTACAATTGGTAGTCGTGGAAATAGACATTTATTCACAGGTTACATGCGTGACGTAGCTATTTGGAACCGTGCAATTTCTGAATCTGAAGTTCAAAAGGTTGCTAGCCTTTATAAGTAATAAATATGCCAAAGATTACACGAATAACTTTCAATTCACATGATTGGGAATTGCCCAGTGGTCATCAGGATAAAATCCATTCGGAAAATCTGTTTGAAGGACAATTTGGTTTCGGTTTTGAGGAATGGTGGAGGAATAAGTTGTTTCAAGTTCAGGAACCTACAGGAGTATTCCAATATGGATTTTTGCAAGCTTTGAATAGACCCAATAGAGCCATTGAAACTTTAGATTTAGTACATTTTTACTCCAGAAGAAATGGAGAAAATAGAATTGTTGCCACAGTAAGGAATTTGGTGATTCTTGAAAATTTGCCACATGATTTTCAAAATGAAAAGAGTTTGATTAGAGAACACTTGGAAACATTAATTGATCCAACCAGCTTAATGAGATTTGATGATGGTCCAACTTGCAGAGATGTGGGAATGTCTTTTTTAAATTTTAAAGCAAATACCGAAGATATAAATTATTTAGGTTGGGATATTGGAATACCTGTGAATATTAATAACTATCGTTTCAAAATGTTTAATTACACTTGATTTTTAACTGCAGAATTTTTGAAAATTGCATTTTCAATATCTACTGACTATTTTTGATCCAATGAATATCGGTTCGAAAATTAGGAAAATCAGGGAATTTAAAGGATATTCTCAAGAAAATATGGCAGGAGAGTTGGATATGTCAATCACCGGCTATGGTAAAATTGAAAGAAACGAAGTATCCTTATCTCTCGATAAATTGCAAGAAATAGCGAAGATTCTTGATGTTCAAATGGAACAAATTCTCGGTTTCGATGAAGCTATTGCCTTCAATAATTTTAATAGCTCTATCAATAATCAAATTGGACATTCTTCGTTTCCTCCAGAAATGAAACAACTTTATGAAGATAAAATTAAACTTTTAGAAGATAAAGTGCATCTGCTTGAATTACTATACAATCATCCTTCGTCGAAATAAATCGTATCCAATATTTATAAGAAAGCCATCCCAACGGGGTGGCTTTTTGATTTGTATTTGGGTTGATGTTTTAAGTTTTACTTGAGGTATTTTTTAAATTCTTCAGGTGATGCTTTTTAATAGTAATGCTTTTGATAGTGCTGCTTTTAAATAGTGATTTGATTTAATTTGAGGCGCCTGTTGTTTTTTGAGGGATGATTGATTAATGGATAATAATTGTGTTGTCTTTTCGTGTTTCAGGGAAATGGACATTTTTATTATTTTTTTATGTAAGTTGTTCCTTTCGAACCAACATTTTAGTTATTCCAATTTGTATGTGTTAAAATTGTAGTGGAATCGGATGAAGGTAACATTTCTTGGTACA
>CAMDDG010000051.1 GCA_945890895.1 Chitinophaga pinensis
AATTCCAACTATAACAGGAGTAATTTGATTATTTGCATTTAATCCAAGATAAACTCTAATACCGGTACAATTTGGTTGACTTAGTAACATTGAAATTGAACTACTGTCAAATTTAGCAGAGATTGTTTGTCCTAAGGAGATAACAGAATTCTGGTAAGAATGTGTTAACAAAGTTGCTTCCTCTAGTGAAATTAAGTGTGGATTTGTGTTCATAATGATTTTTTGCAAAAATAGAAGGTTGCATTTTAAACCAAATTAGTAAAAAATTACTAATTCTTCAACCAATAAAAATGTGATTTTGGACTCAAAGATAGAATTGATTGCTTCAACTGTTAGAAATGTGTAAATTTCTGCATAATAATTTTATAGCATTTAATACGATTAAGGCAGATATTCGTCTATATAACTAATTTATATATTGTAATATAACTGAGGTTTAAACTCTCGCAAATGCAACTCAATTCACCAAAACCACTTTTTTGGTTTCGAAGAAATCTTCAGCGTAAATACTTGAAATGGCGTTTACCTTGATTTTTAAGCTGGATTTGGCCACCAATAATTCATTTAATTCCTCAGCCAAATCTCCGCCTTTTAATAAGGCCATTTTGGGTTGGTGCGACCAGTTTTTACTCATCCATTGAAACAACTCAATAGCAGGTGCCACAGCGCGAGCAACCGCCATGTCGTATTTGTAAGGGGTATCCTCAATGCGCGCCTTTTCGGCAACAACGTTCGTTAATCCCACTGCGTCGGCAACTTGTTGAACCACGCCAATTTTTTTGCCAATGCTATCAATCAAATAAAATTGCTTATCGGGAAATGCAATAGCCAACGGAATTCCTGGAAAACCTCCGCCCGTTCCAATATCAACAATGTTCTTCGCCCCACTAAAATCGGCAAACTTCAGCAATGCCAAGCTGTGAAGTACGTGGTGGATGTAAAAATTGTCCATGTCTTTGCGCGAAATCACATTGATTTTTGCGTTTAAATCGGCATACAGGTCAAACAGTTGACGGAATTGATCCTGTTGCTTTTCGGTGAAATCAGGGAAATATTTGAACAATATATCGGCGTGTATCATGGTGTCGTTTTTTTGGGGGGATGATTTTACCAAATTACCTTGCGCTTGAAAAAGGCATTAATGCCAATATAAACGTACCAGAAACTATGGAAGAAATTGAAAAATGGATACAACGGTGCTGCTTTCGGCATTTTCAACAACTTCGATTTTTGGAAATAAATAATCCATTCCGGAGTGATTTTAACTATAAGGGTAATCAACGGCCACAACCAAGTGCTTCCCGCGAAAAACCAAATCAATATCCCCAACCAAAAGGCAAATTGCGCAACAGGATACCACATCAAGCGATTCTTAACCGATGATTGGTAAAATTTTCCTACCCACAAATGACGCATTTTTTGTCGCCAATATTCTTTGAAATTCTTGGGACCTTTACTCATCATCATTGATTCAGCAGTAAAGCAAATTTCGGTATTTTGCGCAGTGGCCACGGATTGAACAAATAAATCATCATCGCCGGCAGGAATGTGATAATGCTCGGAAAATCCACCTACGGAATTGTATAAGTCGCGGGTGTAAGCCAGGTTTCTACCCACGCCCATGTAGGGCTTCCCCCGAAAAGCCATCCCCAAATAATTCAACGCTGTAAATGAGTTTTCGAATTGAATTAATCGAGATAAAAATCCGTTTCCAGTGGTGGTGATGGGTGCCACACCTAAAACCAAGCTTTTTTGATTCGAAAATCCTTGAACCATCTGCTTTAGCCACTGGTCCGACTCGGGAATGCAATCCGAGTCAGTAAGCACAAAGTGTTGATATTGAGCCTTTTTAATGGCCAATGTTAAGGCCAGTTTTTTGCCACCGGATTTAATGACGTTGGGATCAAGCAACACAAATTTCAAACGGGGTTCGTGTTCGGCGGTTTTCACCAAAAAGTAACCGGTTTCATCGGCGCTGCAATCATCGGCAATGACCAATTCGAACTGGGGATAATCTTGATTTAACCAATGATGAATATGGTCTTCCAAGTTCAAAGCCGCATTTTTAGCCGCCATAATAATGGAAACAGGAGGGTAGCGGAAGTTGTCGGAATTCGCGGCAGCATTGGATTTCATGCCGTATTTGATTCCCCCGAAATAATAAAAGAAATAAAACCAACTGATTATGAGCGCCAGTCCCACGATGCTCATAAAAACGATATCGGTGGGATTGAATGTGAGTTTCTGTATAAAATCTTGAATGTTCACGTGTGGTAAATTCTAAACTTCAAAAATACTTCCCTGCTCGGGAGGATTTGCCAACGTGTATTAATTGAGGAAAAGTTTTTAATTCTGAGCGTTTTTGACAATGGTGTGCGAAAACTGCTCCAGAGGCAGGTCGTTTTCATCACCGTTGAACGGGTTCTCAATCTCTTCCGCAATCAGCTCGATGCTTGCCAATACATAAAGGATAAACATGGTGACAATAGCCACCAAATAGCCCAATTGACTGCTGTACACCAAGGGAAAAAGCATCACATAAATGAAGATGAATTTTTTGATAAATACCGAGTAATTAAAGGGGATGGGCGTGTTTTTAATGCGTTCACATGCACCCGAAATATTCATGAATCCATTGATGGCTTCCGAATGCATAATCAGTTGATTGGTCGAGCACAGAGCATTCAAATTTTGATGAATATGATCGGCAATTTTCATGGGTTGATGCTGCGCATGGATGATTTTTTCTTTGGTTTCGGGGGATAGTTTCTCGTACATGGATTTTTCCAATCCCATAGTTGCCGGAATTTCAGCATTTTGCAGAAATCGCAAATCTCTTAAATGCATTCGCAAAAAATGCGGAAAAAGTGCAATCAGAATGCGCGTTTCATGGATTTTTGCTAAAATAGGAGAGGAAGTTTCAGGATTATTGTTGGAATTTGATGGATTGCTCACACGGTCAGCGAATGAATTCGAACCTGAATCTGAATCCGAACGATAATCAGAATCAGATGGATTTATCTGAGATGCTTCCAACGTGTTGATCAAAAGGAATAGGTTTCGTGAATGGTTGATGAGTTGTCCCCAGAGTTTACGTCCTTCCCACCAACGGTCATACGCGGTATTGGTTCTGAAAACGAGGAATAGCGATAGGGTAAATCCCAAAATGGAATAAACCACACCCAAGTTTTGAGAGCGTTTGAGTGAGGTATCGGAGAACAATGCGGTTTCCAACCAGTTCAACAGCAGAGAATACATACCCACGGTAATTAGTAGGGGCCATAAACGCTGTAAGGTTTCGGTTTTATGAATTTTGAATATGAAGGTGAACCAATCTTTGGGGTTGTAGGAAATCATGTAACGAAATTAGTGAATTGGGATTAAAATTGGGATTTGATTGGGCAAACTAGTACTGTATTCGTGATGTCAATTCGGGTTGGATGAATGAATGGGGTAAATCACGACTTGTGAATTTGGCATTTGAACAAAAAACATTTGGCATAAAAAAAGGGTTGCTTCAGCAACCCTTTTTGTTGGATTTTTTTGGTCGGGAAGACAGGATTCGAACCTGCGACCCTCTGGTCCCAAACCAGATGCGCTACCGGCCTGCGCTACTTCCCGTTTTGCCGATTCACGGTGCGACCCCGACAGGATTCGAACCTGTGACCTACTGCTTAGAAGGCAGTTGCTCTATCCAGCTGAGCTACGAGGTCTTTCCGAAACGGATTGCAAAAGTAGTGTTTTTATTTAATAATTTCATTAAATTGCATAAAAAAATTGACAAATATGATGAAATCTGCACGTTCTTTTGAATTTTATTTCAAATCTAATTTTCGCAAATCAATGTTATTGAATGGATTAGCTATTCTCGGTTGTTTTTCTATTTTTTTTGAAATTAAAGCTCAATCACAAGATAAAATTCAACCTATAGTAACTGTTGCCAAAACAAACCACTTTGCACCGGGTGCAATTACGTTTTATTACGGTAGCGGTGGAAGGGCTACTCAAAATGTCATTCAACGTGAATTGTTTGATCAATTGAAATCCGATTTCACCGAATTGAAGTTAGAAGATATTACCATTTCCGGACCTTGGCAATTGGGTTATCAATACCATGTTAAGCCAAAAATTAGTGTAGGAATGTGTTTCAATTCATCTACGGTTACTACGCCTCAATTAGAGTATCCAGATTTTCAAAATCCCGGGGAAAATTCAACTTTCGATTACCGCGTAAGTATGAATAGCCTTACTGCCAATATGGATTATTATTGGTGGATTAAATCCTTCAGAAAATCGACTTTGGCATTGAGCAGCGGTTTGGCATTGGGCGTTAACGTGGTAAATGTCAACACTCGCTTGATAAAAGGTGAGGGCAACGGAATTCCAACGGTCAATATTTCACGAAGTAGTTCTGCCGCGCAATTTACCTTGATTGGAATTAAGCAAGCATTTTACATGCGCTATTTGAAAGGGTTGGGTTATCACGCAAATTTTGGAATAGGTACAACCTCAATTGGATTCAATGCCGGCATCAATTATACCTTGTAATTATTGTAATATTAACTAGTTCTTGAATGTTGGAATTAATTTCATTTTGTAATCTGAAAATCGCATGCGGATTATTAGTCGGAATCAATAACTTGAAGTAGTTGAAATTTCAAATCTGGAAATAGAAAATCTCCTGGTTTGTACACCTCAGGTTACAGGTGCAGCAGCATCATCCCCCAAAATTTCGTCAAATTTTTATCTATTTTCATCGGGTACTGCCGTACTAAACAACTTTTTCCCTAAGTTTGGTTCATTGCTTTTCATATGAGCCCAAACAAATATTACAAATTCAAAGACATCAAAACCTACTGCAGCATAGAGTGGTTAGCAGATAATACCAAGAAATATCGAAGTGTTTTCGATGAACAGGAACTCTCTTATGTTTATGTTGAAGTTACACTTTTTAATAAGTTATTCGACGAAGAAGATTGGACCATCAACATGGTTCTCAAATGCTTCGATGAAAAAAATAACGAAATCTGCTCACTCAATTGCGATCGATTTGTTTCCAAAGATGAACCCATTATTTATTGTCGCGAGGGATGGGGAGTCCGTACACCAGCAACCTACTGGAAGGCCGGTGTGTATCGCTGGGAGGCCTGGATTGGTGAGCAAAAATTGGCATCAAAAAACTTCTATGTTGAAAATATTGGTGTTGTGAAACTCGGGTTTAATCCGTATTTCAAAATTGACACAGTTAAATTGTACGAAGGAGGGAATAACGATGTAACTTTATCCAAGCGGAAGTATTATTCGGTGTTTAATGTATTGAATACCAAATATATATGGGTAGAAATTAATGCGCAGAATCTAACGCGGATGAATCGCGACTTGCCAATAGAACTGGTCATTAACTTTCGAACTTCTGCCGGATATTTAAAAGGCAGAGTAACAAAATTGTTCTTTATCAAACCCACGGAAGATGAAATTCAATTTTCAGTGGGTTATGGTTCCGATGTTATAGGAACCTGGGCAAGAGGCAAATATTTTGTTGAGATCATTTTCATGAGCGAAATGATGGCGCACATTCCGTTTGAATTGGGCGACGACTTCGTTGAAGCGCAAGAATCCGACTTCCAGCCTTTTGTACAATTTGAATTACCGGAAGACAATCAACAACTGGTAGAGGAAGCACTTGCTAAAATATCCCCCGAAAAACAAACCAACGAACAAGGTTTCGAGCATGTTATGCAGGAGATGGATGCCCTCATTGGTTTATCGCCTATCAAACAAAAAATTCGTGAATATTCCGATTATTTGCGTTTTGTGGCATTAAGAAAGGAAAAAGGTTTTGCAGAAACCGATAAAATTAATCTCCATGCCGTGTTTAAAGGAAATCCAGGTACAGGTAAAACTACGGTTGCCCGTTTATTGGGACAAATTTACAAAGAACTTGGGTTGCTGAAAAAAGGACATGTTCACGAGGTGGATCGAGGAGATTTGGTGGCCGAATACATCGGTCAAACTGCGCCCAAAACCAAAGAAGCCATTAAAAAAGCCAAAGATGGTGTGTTGTTTATTGATGAAGCATATTCCTTGGCTCGTCAGGACGATGATAATAAAGATTTTGGTAAAGAAGCCATTGAGGTATTGCTAAAAGAATTATCGGATGCCGACGATATAGCTATTGTTGTTGCAGGTTATCCTGCGGAAATGGATGTGTTTTTAGAGTCCAATCCGGGATTAAAATCACGCTTCATTGTACAATACGATTTTCCCGATTACACTCCACAGGAATTGGTGCAAATTGCTCAATTTGCTGCTGAAAAGCGTTCAGTAACCCTTTCAGAAACTGCCAGTGTAGCTTTGAATAAATTTTTGGTTGACAAGTACCGAGATCGCGATAAGTTCTTCGGAAATGCACGTTTGGTGAATTCTATGTTAGACGAAGCCAAGATCAATTTGGGGTTAAGGGTAATGAAAATGGAAAATCCTCAAGATTTGGACATTACCATGTTGTCTACTCTGGAAAAAGAAGATTTTGAGAAAATTTTCGCCCAAAAGAATCGCATTTTACCCGAAATTCCTATTGATGAGGAATTGCTGAAGGAATCTTTGGGTAAACTAAAAGGCATGATCGGCTTGGAGCAAGTGAAGCAGGAAATCGAAGAAGTGGTTAAACTCGTGCGTTTCTACAAGAGTTTGGGTAAAGATGTTCGAAAAACCTTCTCATTGCACTCTGTCTTCTCAGGAAACCCTGGAACTGGTAAAACTACGGTTGCTCGAATTTTAGCTCAGATTTTTAAAGCTTTGGGGATATTGGAGCGGGGTCACCTGGTAGAATGCGATCGCCAAGCATTAGTTGGTGGTTTTGTTGGACAAACTGCAATTAAAACATCGGAATTAATCAATAAAGCTATTGGTGGAGTATTGTTCATCGATGAGGCATACAGTTTATCGGATGGCGGTGGAAACGATTACGGTCGTGAAGCCATTGAAATTTTGCTCAAACGAATGGAAGACCAACGCGGTGAATTTGTAGTTATTGCGGCTGGATATACTCAAAATATGGAGCGTTTCATGGAATCCAATCCCGGTTTGAAATCCCGTTTTGATCGCGTGTTTAATTTCAACGATTTCAACGTGGATGATTTGTACACCATTGCAATTAATCAATTAGCAGAACACAATATTTCTCCCGAGCCCAAAGCTGGAGACCATTTAATGAAATACATCCAGCATTTATATAAAACTCGCGATAAATATTTTGGTAATGGTAGAACGGTTCGAAGAATTATTGAGGAAGCCATTCGTAATCAGCACTTGCGTTTATCGGAATTAGACACTGAAAGTCGCGATGCTAAAACCATTGAAACGTTGACGTATGAGGATGTTGAAGAATTCAATACCGAGGTGAAGCCAAATGTTGCAAGTGGCGGAATTGGATTTAAGGTATAATTTAGGATAATTATTGCTGCCAACATGATTATTCTGCTCACAGAATTATATTGGTAGGCATAAAACTATCAACAAATCTGTGCTGTTAAATAACAGCAAATTATTGAGTAACCCAATCGGCTAAAAACAGGGTAGCAGATTGGGTTTTTCTTTGTTCGGTTGTTAAAACCAATCGCTGTATTTTAGCATCAAAATAAATTCCCTCAAATTGAGCTGGTTGGAGCAATAGCGGTTTTCGATCTACAATGTCCCATTTTAACGGGTCGATTTTAGCCACATGCTGAAACCCAGAAGGACCATAACCACAGACGTATATTCCATTTTTGCCCCAAGTAGCATCGGTGATTAAAAAGCCGGGATTCATTTTACCCAATGCAACAGTGCGATGTTTGCCTTTTTTATTGGGGATGGCATAAGCGGTTGACTGTAAGTTTTTCCAATTTTTAGATAGCAAAATGATTTGATGATTTTGGATTAACATGGACTCACAATCGAAATTATGCAATTTTCGCTCTTTGAATTTGTTTTGGTCGTGATATGAAAACTCAATTTTCTCAATTAAATCTAAATGTAAAAAATCAAATACCGCCGTGTTATTCTTATTTGAAGTGCTGGGATATTTAGATGGTCGATTCACATTATTCGGCATACTTAATTGAATGAGTTCGGTCAATCGAATTTTATAAATACAAAGGTCTTTTCGGTTTCCACGATTATTGCCAAAATCACCAATATACAAGAACGTACTATCGGTGGAAATGGCTTCCCAATCTACGTTGGGAATGGGCAATCGGTACGTCCGAATTGCATTGTAATCAAATGATCCGGTGGTTAACCATTTCTGATAATGTGATTCGGGATATAAAAAAATAAAATTACCGTTTCCACCATCGTTGATGGTCCACAATCCCTCAGGAGAATGACATAGGCCGCTCGTTTCTTCCAGATATTCAGGTAGTTGCGTTTGGTATTTAAACTGCCCAGTTAAGTTTTGAAATAAGATTAAAGTAAAACTGAATATAATTGTATTTAAGTAATTGTTTTTCATATAATTAGTCTTGAATTATAGGTTTACTCACTTCATCGGGATGCAATCGATGATTGTTGTATGAAATTTTCAAAATTTGATCTCTTTTTTGGTAAGTGATTTCCAAAAGTTCATTCAAGGCGTTAAACCAACGCTTACTTCTGGGTTTTTTTTGATAATGAGAAACCCATTTAAGAGTTGGTATAATCATGTCTTGATCGATTCGTTGGGCACAATACCGAATGGCCTTTCCCCCACGATTCAGAAGTTCATTGAGTAATTCATCTTCGTTCTTAAGAGTTTCGAAAATAAAATCGATTTCATTACGAAATTTCATCATGATCTTTTCCAAATCGTTGTTTATTTGTAAATGACGATGGTAGATTTCTACCAACTCTTGTGGTAAATCAACTCCATGTTTTCGATCTAATTTATTGAACCAAGCACTCGTTACGTTCCGTGTTTGGTCGAATTCAAATTTGCTTAAAAGCTTTTGTTTCCCAAATAAGCGTTTTTCCAATTCCAAAATTTCAGGCAATTCTTGCACGGGCAAATTACCCTCTGAATATTCAACAATTTTGGGATCCAAGAAAATATTCCTACCTGTAATACCGCTTTTTAGAAATAATCCATCTAAACTGACCGCACGACTTAATGCAACATAAACTTGTCCAGGAGCAAATGAACGTTCAGCGTCGATGATTACTTTTTCAAGAGTTAATCCCTGACTTTTGTGAATCGTAATTGCCCAAGCCAACTTTAAAGGAAAATGTTTGAAAGATCCTACTTCTTCTTGGGAAACTTGGTCCTTAGTTTCATCGTACTGATACTTTAAGTGCTGCCATACATCTCGTTCAACTTCAATAAGTTTACCTGTTCGAGGATCTTCAACAAAAATTTGATCTTCCCTTAATTCGGTCACAATGGCAATCTTGCCATTGAAGTACTTTTTTTCTCCCGAAACATCATTTTTCACAAACATGACCTGAGCACCCACTTTAAGGGTGAGCTTCATGTCGATGGGATATTGACTTTCAAAAAAATCCCCCGAAACATCTGCGAAATAGGTAAATTCATCGCCACTTAACGCTTGTAGCTTCTCTTGATTAATGGTGTCTGCCGTGGAATTATGACTGCATAGCGTTACAAAACCATCCTCATCGGGTTCAAAATCAGGTTGGTATCGTTCTTGGAGCGTTTCAAAATCACCCTCTTCCAATGTGGCATTTCGAATATTATTTAGCAAACCAATGAAGGCTTTATTCGACTGTCGAAAAACTTTATTCAACTTTAATTGAATTATTTCGAGTGATGGATAGCAATGAGAGTCGAAAAAGAATTCGGACTTGTAGTATTCAAACAGCACCTCTTTTTCATGATTTCTGACCACCGGGGGAAGTTGATACAAATCGCCAATTAACAGCAATTGCACTCCACCAAAAGGTAACGGCGATCTTCTTGAAAATCGAAGTGATTCATCGATGGCATCAAATAAATCACAGCGAACCATACTGATTTCATCAATGATCAATAAGTCCAAATTTTTGAATATATCTAATTTGGGTTTGGGATAATGGAAATGAGATTGAAGCATAGGGATGTTTTGAGCCACATTGGGATCCACGCTTTGCATGGTGGGCAGAAACATTCGAGTGGGCAAACCAAACATAGAATGAATGGTACTTCCACCTGCATTGATTGCTGCCACACCCGTGGGTGCAACAACTACGCATTTTTTCTCTGTTCGTTGAAGAAAATTGCGTAAAAAGGTGGTTTTACCGGTACCCGCTTCACCCGTTAAAAATACGTTGCGTCGGGTATTTTCAACAATATCCAAAGCAATATCTGCAACTGAAGCTTCTTCGTTCATCATCCATTGCAAAAATAGAAAGGGATGGGGGTTATTTTTTGCTTTTTTCCGTAAAAGAATCCCCAAAATCGAACAAACATTCGTAAAAATTCCATTTTCATTTAATTATGTTTGTGAAAAAATCGTAGCAGTTCCCATGATTCAAAATCACTTTACCCTTTCTCAAGTCACACAAAGCATCAAAAAATACGTGGATGAACGATTTGGAAAGGTAATTTGGGTTAAGGCTGAAATCAATAAATTGAATGTGAATCGTTCATCGGGAAATGCCTATGCAGAATTGGTGGAAAAGCAAAACGGTAAAATTGTAGCCGAAATGCGAGGCAATATTTTTAGAAATGCTTATGAACGCATCAACCAACGATTTTTAAAGGTTTTGTCGCATCCTTTGAAAGACGGAATAACCGCATTGCTTCAAGTTCAAGTATCTTTTCACCCAGTTTATGGCTTATCCTTGGAAATAATGGATATTGATCCCGTATTTACTTTAGGAGAAATTGAAAGAGAAAAACAAGAATCCATTAACCGCTTGAAATTGTTGGGCTTATTCGACAAAAATAAGCAACATGAATTGTCCATTCCTACCAATAGAATTGCCATAATATCACAAGAAAACAGTGCAGGATATTCCGATTTCATGAGCGTTCTTCGAAACCCAGAGCACGGGTTCGGTTTTTTTACCTTTTTGTTTCCAGCAACTCTTAACGGGGATCAGGCCATTGCATCCATCGGGGAACAGCTAACTCGAATAGAAAAGGTAAGACATCATTTTGATGCTGTTGCAATTGTTCGTGGTGGTGGTGGTGATACGGGTATGACCTGCTACAATAATTTCGAATTATCTAAGAAAATAGCGGAATTTTCCTTGCCCGTATTTACGGGAATTGGACACTCAACCAACCTTACAGTTGTGGAGCAAATAGCCTATCGCAATGCTATAACTCCCACCGAATTAGCTATGTTTTTCGTGTCGCGGTTGCAACAATTGGAGCTTCCATTAAATCAAATTACAGATAATTTACCAGCAATTGTTGAAAGTTTTTTATCGTATTTGGGGGATGAAATGTCGGTTTTAATGAAATCCATTCAACAAAATGTGCGATTGAACTTGATGAAAAATCAAAATCGATTGGAACAAACATCGAGCAATCTAAAAAATCAATTGAATTTTTTCTTTAATAAACAGTTTCAAGTTATTGAATTACAAGAAAATAATATTCGTTTAATGGATCCAATAAACTTGTACAAGCGGGGATATTCCTTGACATTATTGAATGGAAAATCCATCAATCCACAGAGAATCCCCAAAACGGGAGATCATTTAATCTCTCATTTTTATGGTGGTAAAGTAATTAGTGAAGTGAATGAAGTAATTGTTGATGAATCAATTATTTCACACTTTTCCATTGATAACTAATAGTTACATTTAAATGATTCAAATCAAAATATAATTGAGAATTATATATACATAAAGACTGACATTGACTTGTTGAATCAAGTTTTGGTATCCTGAAATTCTGTTTTATAAAGTCAATTAGGTAAAAATAACTCACGAGTTTAAAAACAGAAAATCTCAATACAAGTTGAAGTAATGTCAGAAATAGAAGTCAATTAGGTAAAAATAACTCACGAGTTTAAACACAGAAAATCTCAATACAAGTTGAAGTTATGTCAGAAATAGAAGTTAAATAGTTAATACACAAACGAAAATAATTTTACGATTCAAAATTCTGAATCCCATACAGCATCCCCCAAAATAAAACGTTCATGAAAAAAAACACCGATCAAAACGAACCCATAGTTAACAGTTATACCGAAGGATACAATGAACTTACGCAAATTGTTCGCGACATCGAACTGGGTGAAACCTCTGTTGATGAGTTGGCCTTGAAAGTGGAACGGGCTAAATTTCTCGTTGCTTATTTACGAAGTAAACTACAGAAAACCGAAGAAGATGTGAATCAGATCTTAAAAGCATTAGGTGAATAGTGGGTTTGGATGGATTTGAAAGATTATTTCAAAAGTCGAATTCCGTCTTCGAGAATTTCAATCGCTCTTTCGCGATATAGCTTTCCCAGTGCTTCTTTAAACGATTTTTTACTCATTTGAAGCGCATCCATGATTTCTTCTGGTGTGCTTTTATCGTGAAGTGGCAAGAATCCTTGATTGTCTTTAATGGCCTTTAAAATATTCTCAGAGGCAGTAGGTATTTTGCCTCTACCTAACGCGGTTAACGACAAGTCAATATGACCATTTTCGCGTATAGTGCGAACAAATCCTTCATAAATTTCTCCCAACTCGATGGGTTGAAATACTTCGTTTTTATAGAGAATTCCCTGGAATTGTCCATCGACAATCATTTTGTAACCCACTTCGTTGGTATCGAAGCACATCATTTGAACTTTTTTACCTCTGGGTAAATCAACGTTTTCGCGGTCCAACCATTTGGTAACGCGAGCAGAACCTACCAAACGATCGGTAACTGAATCCAAAAACATAAAAATTACTGCCCATTCTCCGGGTTGAATGCGTTCGTGCATTTCTTTATAGGGAATAAACAGATGTTTTTCCATTCCAAAATCGGCGAAAGCTCCTAAACGGGATGTATCTACGATTTCCAAATAGGCAAAACGATAAAGAGTTAATTTGGGTTCCAAGGTAGTTGCAACCGGACGCTCCAATGAATCGCGATAAACAAAAACGCTGATGGGCATACCTTGTTCAGCGTAATTTGGACAGTATTTATTGGGTAAAAGTACATCGTTGCCTTCATTATCGGTTAAATACCAACCCTGAGGGGTATCGCGTTCAAAAAAGAGGTCGTTGTATTCACCTATAAAAATGGACATACTGCAAAGTTACGCAAAGTGGGTGAGGGTTGGTGAAAACTCACTTGATATGACATACTCATAAATGAAAATGGGTGTGTTTTTTCTCTTTGTGATGAGAAAAAAGTACTATATCAGAGTCGTGGAGTGTTGTTAAATGTTATGGAGTGTTATTAAGTAATATTTAATTGTAAAAATTAATTTGATAAATTTGAACGTATTGATTTTGTCCGAAATCTAAGTTTTTTTAGTGCGAATTAAATTTTATTGATTGAATTGTATAAATGAGAAATGTTAAAGAATCGGCCAATTTTATTTGGTCAATAGCGGATTTGCTGCGTGGTGATTACAAACAGAGTGATTATGGAAAGGTAATCCTTCCGTTGACGGTGTTGAGAAGGTTAGACTGTGTGCTTGAAAATACGAAAGCTGAGGTGCTGAAAAAATATGACCAAATGAAGTCAACTAATATTCAGAATCTCGACCCTATTTTGAATAAAGTGGCAGGGTATAATTTTCACAACCGCAGTCCATTCGACTTCAATAAACTGATTGCAGACCCAAACAACATCGCTTCCAATCTTCGCAATTACATCAATGGATTTTCGAATGATGCCAGAGAAATCATTGAACAATTTGAGTTTGAAAACCAAATCCATAAGATGGATGATGCCAATTTGTTGTATATGGTTGTTAAGCGCTTCCAAGAAATCGATTTGCATCCAGATCATATTTCCAGCATGGAAATGGGCTACATGTTTGAGGAATTGATTCGAAAATTCGCAGAAATTTCTAATGAAACCGCTGGGGAGCATTTCACGCCAAGGGAAGTGATTAAGTTGATGGTAAACATTCTGTTTTTGAATGACCGTGAAATTTTAACTAAAAAGGGTATTACTAAAACCATTTTCGATTGTTGTGCAGGTACTGGAGGAATGCTATCTGTTGCAGAAGAATATTTACATGAGCTGAATCCTGATGCACGGTTGGAGGTGTTTGGGCAAGAGTTAAATCCAGAATCCTATGCCATTTGCAAATCGGATTTGATGATTAAGGGGCAAAACGCATCCAATATCAAAAAAGGGAACAGTATTTCAGAAGACCAGCTATCTAGTGAGAAGTTTGATTACTTAATTACCAATCCACCTTTCGGAGTAAAATGGGAAAAGTTTGCCAAAAAAGTAAAAGAAGAGCATGAACAAATGGGTCATGGTGGACGATTTGGAGCAGGATTGCCATCGGTTAGCGATGGTTCATTCCTCTTCTTAATGCATCTGATGAGCAAAATGAAACCAGCTGACCAAGGCGGTTCAAGATTGGCCATTGTGTTTAATGGATCACCACTTTTTTCGGGCTCACCAAGCAAAACGAAGAATGAAAGCAGTATTCGTCAGTGGATTATTGAAAATGATTTCTTAGAGGCAGTAATTGCGCTTCCGAACCAATTGTTTTACAACACAGGTATTTCGACGTATATCTGGGTGATTTCCAACCATAAACCAACCAAACGAAGAGGTAAAGTGCAGTTGATTAATGGTGTTGATTTCTTCAAAAAAATGAGCAAATCTTTGGGGGATAAACGCAATGAGTTGTCTGATGTACATATTGCAGAAATAACCAAAATATACGGAGATTTCAATGAAGGAGAACACTCAAAAATATTTGACAACAAAGCCTTTGGATATGCAAAAGTTACGGTTGAAAGACCGGAGCGAAATAAATACGGTGAAGTGGTAACAGATAAAAAGGGAAATCCCAAACCCGATTCTGCATTGCGCGATACCGAAAACATTCCGTTGTTGATGGATGTGGATGAATATATGGAGAAAGAAGTGTTGCCCCATGTCCCCGATGCATGGATTGACCACAGTAAAACCAATGTGGGTTACGAAATCAACTTTACCAAGTATTTCTATAAATACAAGCCATTGCGCTCCTTGGAGGAAATCAGAGCCGATATCATGGCGTTGGAACAAGAAACAGATGGCTTACTTAAAAATGTTATCGGATAATGAATTACGAAGTAATCACGAAAACAATTAAAAAACTATTAAACCGTGAGTAAAAAATACGATAGCTATAAAGATTCGGGTATCGAATGGATTGGTGAGATTCCTAGTCATTGGGCATTGAAAAAACTTAAATTCTTTGGTAAAATAACCTTGGGTAAGATGCTTACTCCAGATGACAAAGGTGGATATGTTCTGAAACCCTATTTAAGGGCAAAGAATATTGAATGGTATTCACCAAATATCGAGGAAGTAAAAGAAATGTGGTTTTCAGTTAAAGAATTGAATCAATATAAATTATATAAGAATGATCTATTAGTTAGTGAAGGGGGTGAAGTAGGTAGAACATGTATTTGGAATGATGAACTTGAGGAGTGTTATATTCAGAATTCGGTTCAAAGGGTGTCCTTTAACAATTTTGAAAGTGCTAAGTATTTTTTAAACCAATTTGTACTTTTCGGAAAGAGAGGTCATTTCGATGCAATTGTAAACAGAATAAGTATTGCTCACCTAACCAAAGAAAAACTGGGAGATGTTGATTTTGTTTATCCACCAATTGACGAACAAACCGCCATCACCAACTACCTCGACCAAAAAACAACTCAAATTGATGATTTAATAGCCAAAAAGGAACGATTGATTCAGTTGTTGGAGGAAGAGCGCACGGCTATTATCAACCAAGCGGTAACCAAAGGTCTTGACCCATCAGTTCCAATGAAAGATTCAGGTATTGAATGGCTGGGTAAGATTCCCGCGCATTGGGAGGTGAAAAGAATTAGATATGTTTTTGAAATAGTTAAAAGAATTGTTGGTGAATTAGGGTATGAAGTGTTATCAGTAACCCAGCAAGGAATAAAAGTAAAAGATATTACGAGTGGGGCTGGCCAGTTATCAATGGATTATTCTAAATATCAACTTGTTGAAATCGGTGATTTTGTAATGAATCATATGGACTTATTAACTGGATATGTCGACAAATCAAAATATCGAGGAGTTACAAGTCCAGACTATAGAGTTTTTAAAGCAATTGATACAACTGGTGATTCTGAATTTTTCTTGTTTTTTTTTCAAATGTGTTATCGAAATAAGATTTTTTTCCCCTTGGGACAAGGAAGTGCTCAAGCAGGAAGATGGAGATTACCCACTATTGAATTTAGAAATTTTCTAATACCTGTTCCACCAATCAGGGAACAGAAATCAATTATTCATCTGTTATACAAACAAATAAACGAAATTGACAAAAAAAAAGAATTATTAAAAAAAGAAATTCAATTATTAAAAGAATACAAAACCGCATTAATTAGTGAGGTGGTTACTGGTAAAATTGATGTGAGGAACGAGAAGTTAAACAAATGAGCGAAAACAACGACTATAGGGCAAGTTTGGAGCACGCAATTAGTGGCTCTGAGGACGATTTTGA
>CAMDDG010000052.1 GCA_945890895.1 Chitinophaga pinensis
GCATACTCCGTTACTTCATTGCTCAACAACTGGTGCAATCAAAGCATTTCCCTTGGGCTACCTTGGTCAGCAATGTTCTTGCTACGGCCCTCCTTGCCTTGTTGGTTATATATTTAAAATCTGGAGACAAACCTGCGTGGTTGTTACCATTGATTGGGGTTGGATTTTGTGGTGGTTTTAGCACCTTCAGTACCTTTTCGGCCGAGAATGTTCAGTTGTTTGAGCAAGGACAATGGGCGCTTCTTGCCGTTAATATTTTACTCTCTGTAGGTTCAGGTTTTGGGGTGTTTTTGATGGTGGAAAAACTCTCCCGCTAATCAAAGATCTGAACTGCGTTAGTATCCAAATATCGCAAGCCTTGATGCACCGAGCGTTGATTGAGATGTGAGGGAATCATCGAAAATAGTTCTGTGAATTTACTTTGAAATATGTCATAAGTTAACTGCAAATAATGCTCGTCAAATTGCAAAGCGTCCAGGACCGTATGCACAATTATTTTTTGCTCCCATGTGGAATAGGATTTTGAAAGCTCAATGGCATAATCGACCAACCACCTCCAATATACTTCATCAAACCCCACCTGATTATAGCGATAAAAAAGATAATAAGTCCGATATCTTATTTGGGGATAGATGTGGATTTGTTCTAATGCCTCTGTAGGAAAAATCAAATCGCTGTATAAGCGTTGTCCGAGTGCTTTCAAGGATTCAATTTGTTCTGAAAAAAAATAATGCCTAAAGAGCAAACAATTGGCAAAGATGTAATCTTGCAAGGATTGAATCGAATCCAAGGGATGGATGTTTTTCAAATAAAGATTTAGGCCTTCCGCATAATGTTCTAGTTTGAACTGAGGATCCGCAAAATACTCAAAAAACGCTTCTCGTACAATTGGCACGGCATGAAATTCTCTATAAAAATCCATAGTCGATTCTGGATTCCGATACAAAGACGCGTAAATCTCCTCGCCTAAAATCAGCTTTTTTTCAAACGACATATCTTTTGAGAATTGAGAAAAAAACTGATGTAACACCTCAAAATTCCCTAATTTGATGCAATGAAATAAAATACTGTACGGTTCCCCATCAAAAGAACTCGCAAAAACACCACTCTTTATGCGAAATCTTGCTAATTCATCCAAATGCGCTTCTAAGGCCACCCAAGATGGATAACCAATATATTCCGTTAAGGTTTCTAAGGTCTGGAAATAAGGAGAATTAGAATTTTTCTCCCAGAGAAATAAGCGATAAATCGTGCTTTCTGAAATGGCTTTTTTGGTTCGTTCTTGAATTACTGTTGCCGCTTTTTTACAATCTGGTTTTGTGAATATCCGAAACATCAAAGCATCTTCCAATTTCATTTTTAATGCATTGAGAATGACTTGTGATATGCGATACTTCGGTTTGGGCATGGCTATAGAAACAATACGTGTGCTTTATTTTTATGCAAAATAATAAATTTCAGCAGACAAATGGGGTCACAAAAGATTAAATTTGAGGAAAATAAGTGCTTAATTCGTTTTTTTAAGTGAGAACACTACGTATGACAATACAAACGTATAAGAAATGTTACTGATTTCGTTTTATTTGCTTGTTGTTCTTTTACTCACATACCGACAATGGAAGGGTGCGCGTGGGTCTGTTTTTCAACCCCAAAAAAAAGTCCCATGGTGGATTTCAGGATTGTCTTTGTATATGTTATTTCTTTCAGTAGATCAAGGACAGTTAGTTTCTGGCATTATCGCGAAACATGGAATGCAAGGCATGTGGATGATTTGGGCCGGGAACCTGGGAGTTTTTGTGGTTCCTGTCGTATTTGCTCCACTGTGGCATAAACTCAACTTAGCTACGGACAATCAGTTCATTTTATTCAGATTTCCGGGAAAAGCGGGTGCTTGGCTGCATCGATTTCGCGCGCTGTATGTGGGAGGATTGGTGGTTACCTTAGCCCTTAGTTTTCATTTAATGGGGTTTGCTCGAGTGATTCAAGTTTTTTACGCTGTTTCTCCACTCCAAAGTATATTAATTGCAGGCGGCCTGATGACCTTGTTTGCGCTTAAAAACATACTCGATATTAAATTGAGGTTTGATGTACTTCATACCCTTCTGTTTCTAATCAGTTTTATTCTGATCGTTTTCTTTGTGGGCAAGGCATTTATTTTTGAAAAGGATTGGATGAGATTTTTTCTAGAAAATCCAAGTAAACGGGGTTTATTCCCATCGGATTCATCCACTTGGTTTTCGATGTTCGTATACCTTGGAGTGCAATGGTGGAGTTGCTATTTATTCGATGGAGGAGGAGCTGAAACCTCCCGATTCACCGCGGTAAAAACGTCTAAAGATGCTATAAAGGCTGCACTTACCCCGATACTTTTATCGTCAATCATTAGTTTTTTCATGGGAATACATGTAATTGCCTTATTGGGGTATATACCCGCAGATCAGGGAGGAGAATTATCCTATGTGAGCAGTTTATTCCAAATACTGCCCTCTTTTATTACAGATTTAGTGTTCCTGGGATTCTTCGCCATGTTCATTACAACGGCTGAATCACTCCTGAATTGGGGGGCATCCTTTTTGGTGATTGACACTTGGGTCGGTTGGTTTAAAAAACAGAGCTCCACAAAAATCTCCATGCTTACCATGGTCCTATTGAGCGGATTCTCGATCGCAGTTGCCTTAAATGTCAAAGATCTCCAACAGTTAATAAAAATCACCTTTTCCATTTCTGCGGGAGTAGCTCCCGTTTTTATCCTGCGTTGGGTCTGGTTTCGAATCAATGCTTGGTCACAACTGAGTGCGATGCTCAGCTCAGGTGTATACACGCTATTTTATCCTTGGTTTCATTCAAGAGGTCCTTGGAGTGTCTATCCGATGGAGGAATCTCGTGTTTTGGCAGTAACCATTCTAAGCAGTTTAACTTGGATTGCTGTCACCTTTATTACGAAGAACACAAGCAATGAAGTGGAACAGAAGATGCATAGGCTTATTGGATCAAAGATTGCATTTGTTCGTAAGTTGAGCTTAGCATTAGTCTTAGGAGTTTTACTCACCTTTGGCACCTTTAAAATTTGGGAATTAATCCTTGCTTAATCCTAGCAAGCGATATTAAATTCACGTCGCCAGGCGTTTATTATCTCCATTTCAATTGATTTGCACGATCTATTATACGCACCTTTAATTTGAATGATCCGATTCCTATTGAGTTCAATGGTAACACACCGGATTTCTTCAATTTCTTCGGATTCGCTTTCACGAAGCTCACGCAATGAAAAAATATAAGACCCGTTTTTCAGACAATGGGAAGTGTATAGACCAACACAGTGCTTCAAAGCAAGTCCTTCCTCCAAGAGCTCTTTATTTGTTTTTAGTTGCCGTACAAGGTACTTTTTTCCTTGTTTTTCGTGTGGGTATGACTTAATCCCATAGTCTGGTAATTTTACCTCCCCCTGAAATCCATGATGTCTTAGTAAAGTCAACTGATTATGCCATTGCTCTACTTCTTGACGTAAATTAGATAATTTCTTTTTTGAAAAATCGATCGTTCGATTTAAGGTAAACACTTGGTAGCGAATGTAATCAAAGAGCTCTCCTATTCCTCCTGTTTCTACACGAAGGCCTTGCCGATGTAAAAACATGGCTGTTTTAATCCAAAATTCACTTTCGTCTGCATTACGAATAAAGCGATGAACATATAAAACGTACGCCAAATCCCCTGTTTGTTCAAATAAAGCAGTTTTTATTAACCCATCCGTTACCGTTCCCTGAATAGAAGAATCATCAAATGATCCCGGTATGGTATTAAAGACATGAGCCAATTTTTTTGATACCATAAACGGTAATTCTTTGGCATACACTAAATTACCGCCCTTGATTAAATCATTAAGCCAAAGCTCTTCTCTGCGAGTAAGCTGATTAGAAATGAAATTGCGCGTAAAATAAATTGATATTCCCCAAGCCCTAAAAAGATGTTCAATAAGCATGGAAGAAAATACATGGAATCGATAATAATCTAATGCTTTCCTCTGCCATTTAGCCTCGAAGTCTTTATTAATTAACGCATAATCAACTTTTTCAAAAAGCAATGGATTTAATCGATAGATGGCGTATAACCTATTTAATGATTGAAAATTTAACGTATATATAGAGTCAATTGTAATATTCTTATAGAGTTGTAATTGGAATTCAACAAAGCGCTCCCCTTCCTCTAAAAACATCTTATCCTTTAATCGTGGAACTAACTCAATGCATAGAAACTCATATGCCGAAGGCGGTGCGTTATGTTTCTGTAAGTAAGCAAACAACGGAAAGAGTTGTTGCACCCGGATGGGCTTAGCCCAATTAATTTGATGAACTAGTACATTCGATCCTAACTCAAAACGCCGCAGACAGGCATATATACCATCTGTTGTATGATCTAAAATAAACTTAAAAAGGATAAAAAATCGTTCCGTATTTTCAATATTCATTAATTTTTTGGATACAGAAACGAGCAGATTTAAGGTTGTTTTTTTGCCTTCTAACGTATCTTTTGCATCTAAATTCAAGTGCTTTATTACCAAATCCCAATAAACGGGAGAATCCATCAGTTTTGAAGCGCTCATTTTCTTGGATAGGTACATCAAACAGGGAAACACCACCTTGTTCCTTGTATATCGCTTAAAAAGGTCTAAGGATGTTGATGAACTTAATAAAGGAATTTTTGACCCCTCATACATCGATTGTAATTCCATAAAAAATGGAACTTCAGAAAGGTTGGTTTCACGCTTGATGGCGGCACGAAGTCCATTGCGATAATTTAATACGCGTTCCTCTTCTCGATTTAATTTAATACGAAGGTTATAGCCATGAAGTAGTAACTCCCGATTTACGGATAGAAAAATTTGTTTCGACATTTATAATTGGATTGAGCATCACAGACGAAACAAAAACAGAAATATAACAGCTCAGACTAAAAAAATCAAGTAATTTTCTATTAATCCTCCTTCCAGGCTAATCCGCGGGACTTTGTATATGGAATAGGCACTTGTGCTAATTGCTCTTCGATTCCATAAAACGTCGCAAGCAGTTGTTTAATTCGGGCTGAAACCTTCTTAAATGAAAAATTCCTCACCGTATTTGATAACGATGAGGGAAGTTAAATTCAATCATTATTCATTTGTAAGCAACCAACTGAAAACATTCATGTGCTTTATACCAAAACGGTCTTGCGTAAAACTATCAGTGGTTAGTACATATTTCGGGTAATTATCGCGGATTTTTTGCAAAGCTCGGAACTCTCGTTCGGTTGTTTTTTCATCGGATAATTGCCAGGCCACTTGAAAGTAATTTATTTCACCACTTGGTGTTTTACAAACAAAATCCACCTCTGAATTTATATTCGCTCCTGTCCAAATTTTATTTGCCCTACGTAACAACTCCAAATACACAATATTCTCAAGAATATGTCCCCGATCTGTTATCCGATCTTTCCCTACAAGAACAATTAATAATCCTACATCAACGAGATAATACTTTTCTTGAGTCGATAGCTGTTTTCTGCCCTTCAAATCAAAACGATTAACCTTATAAAACACAAAGCTTTTTTCTAAGTATTCTAAATATTTTTCTACCGTGGTATTGTGTGTCGTTTGGCCATCTTGTTTTAACGTTTTAGCAATGTTGCCAGGTGATAATGCACTACCAATGTTGGAGGCAACAAATTTGACGATATTTCCAAAAGCTCGTTTATCATTAATTTGATGGCGTTGCGTGATATCTTTTTCAATAATTGTCGTATAAATGGCTTGCAGATACTCAAAGATTTTGTCGTAGCCTCCACCTCTTAATTTAACGCCAGCCGGCAACGAGGTTTCATTCACATACTCAAAAAATAAGGATTCATAATTGAGATATTTGTTTTTGGCGTCAATTTCCCTTGCTTCAAGATACTCGCTGAATGAAAAAGGCAAAATAGAAATTTCAATATAACGACCACTTAATAATGTCGCTAATTCTCCACTTAATAAAAATGCATTAGACCCAGTTATGTAAACATCAATATTAGGTTTTACAAATAATCCATCTACCAAACGTTCGAACTGATTTACATGTTGAATTTCATCTAAAAAAACGTAACATGGTTGTGATAAATCTAATTGGTCAATGATGTGTTTATATAATTCGTCAATATCATCAAGAAATGTCCGCAATTCCATTTCCTCAAAATTCAAAGAAACGATTTGTTTTTTTTTGACACCTTGTTTCTGTAGCTCAGATCGAAACATTTCTAAAAGCGTAGATTTACCAGATCGTCTCAATCCAGAGACTACTTTTATCAAGTCCTGATCTTTGTATGATAATAGTTTTTCAATGTATTGTTTTCTACCTGTGTATTTAATCATGAAGCTAAAATACATAATAAATAATTAAAACTATTCTTTTTTACGAGTTTTAATGATTGTGAGAATTCTAATTCAACGAATATCAGCATTAAGAAAATTACAGAAAACAAAATTCCCCCACCGTTTTGAACGCGATGAGGGAGTGCAGCGATTTGTTAATTTTTATTGCTTGATGAGCTTCGTGACAGATGTACTATTTTCAATTGAAAGGTAGTAAGCACCTCGCGCAACACCTTGTAAATCAATTTGCTCTTGGGTGAATTCTTTTTTAATCCAACTAGCAAATAACTTAACTGGGTTAACTAAATATCTATCGGAGGATTCACCAGGATTCACTTCAATTATAAAATTTGGAGTTGCGTCTATTGTGTAATATTTACTTCCCCATATATTCAACCTACTAGCGGCCTCTTTTACAATTTCTGGGATTTTTAAGGATCTGTGGTATACATTTCCATTTAATACCCAATATCTATCCTCTAATAATAATTCTCTTTGATTCATTAAATTTCTTACTGCGAATAAACCTTGATAATCAACTTCTGAATAATACTTTTTCATAACATCCAAGGAATTATTTGGCCATATTGACATCCCTTCTTCGATATGTTCTAAAGATTTGATATCACTTTTTATGAATGCTTTTTCCCAACCTCTATTCAATATTTCAAACTCTGTGTTTTTATTTAAATCATCGACAAAAAAAGTTTCTATTGTTAAATCTTGGATTAAATCATAATAAATTGACATTTTAAGATAATTTTCAACATGGATTTTTTGATTAATAAAACGACCATCAAGTTCATAATATTTAGTGGCTAAACTACTTGAGCCTCTATATAAAAGTGAATCCATTTCTATAAATGGATACGTTCCAACAATGACCCCATATTTTTTCATTAATTTAGCTTCTTTAGCCCAAAGCCAATGAACCTCACTTTTTTCTTCATCAGCAGATTGATAAATAATTTGAAATTTTGACATTTAAAATTGAATTAGTTAAATTTTATTTAGGTTATATATCCAAACAGCTAACGACACTCGTGATTCTATAATTTGATATAATTTTTTATCTGTTAGCGAAATATCCTTAGAAAATAAATGTTTAAATTGAGTGGGGGTAAACTTATTATTTTGCACAATTTTATTAGTTATTTCATATAAATATTCTATTGTATTTTTTGAATTTTGCAAACCGGAAACATATAACCCCCAAAAATCCGCGCAATAGTTGAATCTATGTAACTCAGATGGAAGTATTCTTGCAAAATGTTCTCTAGCCCATAATTTTTGCTCATCCTCTCGAAGACCTCTTCTATGTGTGAAAATATAATTCAGAACAAATGGAATAGAATAAAATGATAAAAGCTTAATTTCTTTAGGAGAATATATAAATTCTCTTATCCAACCTGGATCAAAATTATATGGATTCCAATTACAATTACAAGGATTTTCATTTAGTTTTTCAGAAAATAAATCATCTCCACCATTGCCCGTCAGTAAAATTTCAATTCCCATTTCTTGACATGCATTTGCTAATGCATTTTCAGATGCATAATTTAGAGAAGTAGTATCAGGGTATTCATGTAAAGGAATTTCTAATAAATTACTAAATGGAAGAACGTCCTCAAAATTTATAATTTTAGATCCACTAGCCAAAGGTCTTATTAAATCCTGAACTCTTCTTTCAGTTCTAAATTCATATCGATTGGATCTTAATTCAACAGTCCAAAACTGAATTTTCAACAAACTTAATAATCCAATAATAATACTTGAATCTAATCCGCCGCTTAATTGAACGCCAATTCGCTTATTAGCAAACTGTTGAAAGAATTTTGCGGTTAATTCAATGAATTGCTCCCAACTTATATATGTTAATTTGGGAAAATACACTTTCTGCTCAATTTTATTGGATACAGAATTAAATCCCATTCCTGCTTGAAGTAAATAAAAATTTTCAAATAATGGTTTGCAATCAGACTGATTTGATTCACTTAACAGATTGTTAAAATCATAATTTTCAGGAATTATTTTTTTCCACAACCCTGTTTTTAAGTAAGGCCAAAAGTCATTAAACTTTTTTTCTGTTTTGGAACAAAAATATTTAGTGGTTAAATCTTGGATTTCTTCGAAATCAAACATAATATATCGCCGCTACTGGCTGAAAATTTATCCAAATGTTATCAAACTGATCAGCCAACTCGCCACTTTCAATTATCCATGCATGCATTAATTTAGTTGGAAGAAATACTCCTATAAAAATCACACCGTTTTCTCGAAATTTTTTAGATGTTGTTGCAGCAAAAAAAGTTCTAGGTAAACATAAATCATTTTGTTCATTCTTGTTAATAAAACTTCGATAATAACTAATGGATTCTGAGGAAGACTCGAATTTATTTAGACGAAAATAGAGAAATTGCTTTCCAATAAAAAATGAATAATAAACAATTTTCGTCAACAAAAAACCGTAGATTGTCACACATTTTTTATTAATTGAATTACTTTCAATTATTGTTTTTTTTAAACTATATGGATTATTGTTTTTGTGTAAATATTTAAAAACTTTATAATCAATTGCAGCTGAATTTTTGTTTGTATTTTCCTTATAATTTAATATGCCAAAATATTTATTAAATTCAAAAGTTTGGTTTTCAAAAGTTATATTTAATAACTGAATTTTTAGTGGCATAACTTTTAGGTTTTATTTTGAAAATAAAAGGGCTCAAAAAATAGAGCCCTGAAAAGAAACAATTCTCTTAATTTGTTGGATTAGTCTGATGGGGATTTTTCCAGCCTTTATTATTTCCGTCTCTTGTCCCTCCTGACTTTTTACCCATTATCAGACTTTTATCAGAATGAACTTTAGAATTTGTTAAAAATTCAAATATTTTAAAGAAAAACTTTTTCATGAATAATATTATTTAAGTTGTTATGCTACTCTTATGGATTTTCACAATTCTCCTTGTTTTTTTAATTGGTTTTCTAATCTCCAAACTATTGTTTGCAGTCTAATGAGCCCAGTCTAAATTGAAACGTTGTTGCATTTAAACTAGAATTTCGTTGATTATAAAAACATTAAGTTGTATAATCATAAAAGTTAAATTGACTGAACATTCTTAAATATTCAGTCAATTATTGCTTTAACGAGATTTAGTAACTTAAAACCACTCTGGATGCTCGCTTTTTATCTCGCTACACCCATTGTCTTTTGCCCAATTATTGTAGGCAGTTAAAGTTAAATTATTAGTGTCATCTAATGAACGATACAATTTTCCGTTTTTTTCACGCATAATTTCTATTTTGCTTCCAAAAGCATTTTCATAACGAGACTCGAAAGTTCCTACATTCATGTTTCCAGTAGTTGCTAATTCTGAGGCATCCTTTTTTCCGCGAACTGTAGAGTGATTTACATCCCAAGACCCTTGGGCTTTTCCATCTTCATTAAAAAACCTTAAGTAGAGATAAGGGAATTTATTGCACCACTCGCTATTAATACTCTTTAACTTTTTGTTTCCTGTAAATGTAATTTCTGCCATTTTGAATTATTTAATTTTTTACCTACTCTATTAAGCTTTTCGGTTTCCGCTTTTTTTGTCGTTTAAAAATAAATTATGCTCTTAATCTTTTTATATATTCTTGAACTCGTTGAATTTCATTTTTTTTTGATTCTATGCTATTCGTAATATTGTTTACCGCATTAATTTTACTTTGGCGATAACTCCGTTTAGAATTGGGGTCATTTGTGCTTTTTATCATATTTGAATAACTTTCAGATGTTCTCTTTTTATTATCCTTTAAACTTTGTAGATCCTTACGGTACCCTTCTATCTGTACCCTATAAGATGCGATTTGATTTCTTTCTGATTGTGATAATGCCATGATTTTATTTTTTAATATTATTGAATAATTACAAATTCTGTCCTTCTGTTGATGTCATTATTATTGATGTCTATCGGCTCGCTACTTCCTTTTCCTTCAAAACTAAGACGCTCAAGTGGAATACCTCGTGAAACCAAAAAATCTACGACTGCTTTGGCTCTTTTCTCCGATAGCTTTTGATTAAAATCAACCAATCCCTCTTTAGATGTATGTCCTTCAATGCTTATTTTGATTTCTGGTTGTTTTTCCATAATTTTCGCTAAATCATAAAGCGCATATTTTGCATCTTCTGGCAAGTCGGCTTTACCTACTTTAAATTGCACAGCATTAAATTTTGACTCAATGTTTTCTATTTCTTTAAGAAAAACGGTGTCTTTAACAATCACTGTT
This sequence comes from Chitinophaga pinensis, assembly GCA_945890895.1. Taxonomy (GTDB): domain Bacteria; phylum Bacteroidota; class Bacteroidia; order NS11-12g; family UBA955; genus VMCP01. The sequence goes on from CAMDDG010000052.1 coordinate 10,649, forward strand.
TTGGTCTTAATTATTGTATTATTTTTTATGATAATTTTTTCTTTAACAATCGGCTTTTCCTTAAACATACCAGATAACCACAGAATTAATGGAATCAAAGCGAGGGCAAGTAAAATCCACACCCAAAAAGGAATTACTTTCCTTTCGATAGTTTTTTCTTTCACAACTTCTTTTTCAACAATTGTGGTTTTTCCACTGATCTTGTCAAACAGGTCTTTTTGTAAGATGTCAAGACTATAACTACCATGTTTGAAAGGTGTTCTAGCTTCAAATTTATTTACTATAATACCATATTTTTTGGCTTGATTAGCAAGAATCTCTAAATCACTTTCATCCGTTGAACTGTATTGATCTTCGCTTTGCCATATTCTATTAATAATTACAGTAACGCCATCCGATGTTCTAAACATCTCAGACTCCTCTAGAAAGAAAAGTCCATTGTAAGGAAGACCAGCTTTTTCAAATTCATTTTTCATTTCTTCAAGTGATTGCACTACGCCAAAATCCCGATCGGTATAGGGTTTGAAGATTGATTTAGGCGCTTGATTTGGTGAACGAGGATTTAAACTATCCGGGAAACTTTCTTTTAATTGAGCAAAAGTTACACTCGGATGTAATTTAAAAAAAGCATCAAAAATACCAAGCGCAGTTCGATTCATCGCTTTACCATTAACTTGGATTACTCCTTCGTCAAATTTTGACTGTTCTTCTGTTGTTAAACTAGGAAACTTCATATTATAAAGTTTTTATTTGTTACTAATTAGTTCATGTAATCGCTTCAACCCCTCATACCCAATTCCATTTTTACTGTCAAAAAAGGCTGTCACTACAATCTTAACATTGCGGCCATTAATATGTTGATTTGCAACAAAGTAGGTGAGGTCTCTGATTGATGTTTTTACTAAATGACTTTCAAATTGAATTCCTGGGTATAAATATTCCAAAAATATCCTTTTCATAGGGGCTGCACCTGGAGCAATAATAACCTCTAAATTGGGGTAAGAAGAAATTTGCTTTTGTAACGCTTCTATTTTTTTAGTTATTAAATTCTGAATGGCTTCATCCTTTGAACTCATCTTTCTGAATCCTTGTAAATAAAGTTTCTCATCAATTCCTTCGTATGGCCAAACAGATTCATTTGGACGAGGTAATGGTCTTATATCGACTAGGTGCGTACTTTCACTATAAAATGATTCATAAACTATCTGATCGTACACATCACATTGATCTTTGGGTGCAAACCAGTTACCTTGTTTGTTTTCTAAAGCACGCGTTATACGTGAAATGAAATGTAAAAAAGGGGAGTTGATTCGTTTTTGAGGCTGCGTTTCTTTTATAATTTCTTCGCTTTCTTGCAGGTGATCTTGTAAAAATTCGTCAATTGAATTTGCATTGCCAATACCAGATTCATTTCCTATTATTATTTGCTTTACCTTTTCAGCGGAGTTTGTTCCAATACCATAGCCCCTATGATGACATAAAGCAATGATTTGAGATTCTGAAAGGTTAGTTTTTATCATAAAAAAATCTACTCTAAAAAATATCTCTGCGAAAATAAGTTTCTTAAAATAAACTTTTGCTTCACTTTTGCTTCACTTTAAGCTTTATTTGTGCTTCATTTGTGCTTCGATTGATATATCTTCTATTTTTGTTTATGCTAAGTGCACTCAAAAGTGAATTGGAAAAGAAAATTGGATTTGCGCTCGATTCGTTTAAGAATTGTCGACGGCTAGAAAACCTTCTTCAACATAAGTGTCTCTACATTTCCTATAGCAGTTTGGCACGCATGTTTTCGGTAGGGAACAAAACCACAGAGCCGAGACTTTCCACACTCAACGAACTTAGTGTTTTCTTAGGATATCAATCGTATGAGCATTTTAACCAATTTAATGATAATTCAGCCGAAGAACTGGAAGCCTACACACGTAAGGCCCTAGAAATGAAATCAGAACTGTTTTTTGGCAATCGCCTCAAAGGACTCGAACTATTTATTGCTATCCGTAAAAAGTTTGGTGATTTATCCGACTTGCTTTCGCAGGAACTTGCCCTGCAGTTATTTAATACACATGATCTGCCAAAAAACGAACTGGAACACCTTGTAGCCAAAGGAATTACAGAAGTGAATTTTATGGATTTTTTCGTCTATGAGGATGATCCATTTGGACATTACGAATGGTTTATACAACATGCCTCTGGTGCACAAAAACAAAGTCAAGATTTTCAAAATTTCAAGATACTATTTTCAAAACGAAAAGAATTATTGAGAGGAAAGGCCGCAGATGAAAAATCGCTGCCTATCCAAAATATCAATCAATCCGTTCATTTGTATGCTAGAATATTGGAAATCGAAGTCTTGCAAATGGCGGCAACCCAACCTAAAAACTTGTTGGAGTTTTATCAAGAACGCCTCGACCAAACCGTTCGCTTATTGAAAAATCGCCACGAATACGATAAAATTATTGTTTTGGGAAGGTTGTTTCGTGCTGCCTGTCATACAGGAATCGATAAAAAAATACTTCTGGATACTGAAACCAAGCAATTTTGTTTGGAGGTAATCGATTCAAATGCCCTAGAACTTGAATTTCAAGCACCCATCTATGCCGTTCTGAAAAATGATCCGAAATTAAAATTGAGTTTAGCTTTTTTACACAACAACTATTGGAAAAATGCGCAATTTGAGTCTGAAATGCTGATTGCAAAAGCATTGGGTCTAAAAAAAGTATATGAGACTTATCAAAAAGGAGTGTTGAAGAAAACCTAAAGTAATACGCCTATTTCCAGAAGTGACTTAACGATTTAGTAAAAGGAATCGGAACAAGCGCTAATTTATCTTGTAGTACTTGAATGCGTTTGCTCATATCAGCTAGTGAAGCACTTAGCGCGGTGAATTGTTCCTCCACTATCACTTTATTCGCTTTATGGGTAGAAGAAACGCCAGCCGTATTTTCATAAAGTTGGTATTCCACCATTCCTAAACGATCGTTAATACTTGGTAAGGTCTCAAATTCACGGGATGATTTTATTCTATCTCCCCACATGGCAGTGGCACAATTATCATAAAGTAAGGTTAAGGCGCGTGTTTCACTTAACAATGCTAATTCAGTATTCGGATAATTCTTTAGTGAAGTCTCCATATTTTCTAATACTTCTTTCGCTTCACTCATCCAATTACTGGCATTGCTTAATTGCTGACTTAGTGCAGCTACTTCATTTCTAAATGAAACCAACTCATTGCTATTTTTAGCTATTAAGGTTTGATTATTTAAGCCTTTAACGATAAAAGATTGTTTGGCAACTAATTCTTCAACACTTCCATTATGAATTAGCGATATGCTTACAAAATAAGTCCCTGGAGGAACCAAAAAGCCATTTGACTCCGCATTGATAGAATTCGTTGAATTAGAACGGAGATTCCAATTCATTCGCATCATTCCTTTTGAAGGACTTGACGACATACGACGAATTTCCTTATCGGACTGATCTGAGATTACCCAAATCAATTTTGCAGCTTCGTCCAACGATTCTCTCCTTAATTCATCAAATGAAGGATAAAAAACGTCCTTTTTTTCCTTTTCCAAGGCTTTCTCTTTCTCTTGACGTTTGCTTTTCAAGGATGATATGCCCTCTTTTAGATACAGATTGAATACTGCCCCAAATGACGGATTCTCTGAAGCCCACATGTTATGGCCCTGAAATCCTGTTCCTTCCAATCCGAGCGGATCCGCTGGTACATACAATAAGGCATCTTCCGTTTCAAACAGGTGCGCTTTTTTATTCAGAACTTCTGACGTTAACCCGCGTAGTGGACTATAATTGTCCAATACATAAAATCCCCGACCAAAGGTTGCCGCTACCAAATCACACTCCCGCTCTTGTATATCTAGATCATACACGGCAATGGTCGGCAAGCCACTGAGTTTCGTCCAATGTTGTCCATCGTCGGTGGTGAAATATGCCCCAAACTCCGTTCCAACAAACAACAAATTGGGTGTTTTAAAATCTTGCTTAATGCAGTACACAGTTCCGCGATCTGGTAAATTACTGGAAATAGAAGTCCAAGTAGTTCCACAATCAGACGACTTAAATAAATAAGGTTTAAAATCGCCGTTACGCTGGTTATTAAAGGCCGCATACACCACTTGATCATTAAATCGTGATGCCGTCAACATGTTCACCCGAGTTTGAGCCGGAACACCGGGAATGGCATCGATTTTCTTCCAATCCTTACCCTCATTTTGTGATACTTGAATTAAGCCATCGTCTGTACCTGCAAAGAGCACTCCTTTCTTAAGCGGCGATTCATCCAAGGCCACTACATTACCATAAACGGTAGTAGAAGCATTCTTCATCACTGCATCAATAGTCCAAACCTGTCCCATAACAGGGAGTTTGTTGCGGTCCAATTGTCGCGTTAAATCTGGTGAGATTTCCGTCCAATCATCTCCTTTGTTGGTAGACCTAAACACCTTATTCGCAGCGAAATACAAGGTAGAAGCATCATGTTTAGAAACCAACAAGGGGGCATCCCAATTCCAACGATATCCTGGCTGACCTTTTGCTGGCATCGGTTGAATCGGAACTTTTTCTCCACTTTGCTTATCGTAACGCACCAACCATCCATATTGCGCCTGAGCATAGGTAATGTTCGGATTACTCCAATCGGTTGCCGACTCAAATCCATCTCCTCCATTCGTTATAAACCAATCCGTATTTAATATTCCACTTACATTCGTTGTAGCGGAAGGACCACCCATGGAATTGTTATCTTGAGTTCCCCCGTAAATGTTATAAAATGGATAATCGTTGTCTGTAGTTACTTTATAAAATTGCGTAATGGGTAGGTTGTCAAAAAACCGCCATTCTTTGGCATGACTATAGGTTTCATAAACTCCACCGTCACAACCTACCAACCAATGGTCTGTATTCGAAGGGTCTATCCAAATGACGTGATTGTCGACATGCTTGTGGGATTCACCCGTTGGTTTAAAAGTAACCCCTGCATCTTCGGTGTGATGCATGTACGTATCCATGGCAAATACTTTACGTTTATTCAATGGATCACAAAAGATTTCCTGATAATAGTTCCCGCTGGTTGAGAACCCACCTTGTTTGTTCCAAGATTCCCCTTTATTAGTGCTCAGATAAACTCCACCCTTGTCGTAACGTCCTTCAACAATCGCATATACCCAATTGGGATCCGCTGGAGATACGGCCAGGCCGATGCGGCCCATGTCTGATTTTGGTAATCCGGAGGCAATTTCACGCCAAGTTTCTCCACCATCGGTAGATTTATAGAGCGTGGATTCTGGTCCGCCACCGATGTAGGTCCATTCGTGGCGACGGCGTTGATGTGCAGACGCATATAGAATGTCGGGATTGCTTGGATCAATAACTACCTCTGCAACGCCCGTATCGTCCGAAATAAATAAGGTCCGTTTCCAAGTTTTACCGCCATCAACCGATTTATAAACGCCGCGTTCTCCGCCTTTGCTCCAGAGGGGTCCATAAGCAGCAACCCATAAAACTTGTTCATTTGTTGGGTGAATAACAATGCTTCCGATGTGTTCTGATTGTTTAAGC
>CAMDDG010000053.1 GCA_945890895.1 Chitinophaga pinensis
ACTCGTCTAAAGATCATATGGTGGCTATGGCGAGGGAGTCCACCTCTTCCCATTCCGAACAGAGAAGTTAAGCCCCTCAGCGCAGATGATACTTGGGTAATACCTGGGAAAGTATGTCGCCGCCAACCTTATTGAAATCAAAGCCTCACTACTGTGAGGCTTTTTTTTTGCCCATTTTTTTGCCTTGAGTTTACCTCGATTTTTTGTTCTATTTTACCAATTCTCCTGTTGTACCGCTTTCAATTTCCTTTTTTTCAAATGTTTTGAATGAATAGTTTGCAAGCGTACATTTAACTGATTGTCGGATCGATTTCTTTACAATTAACTTGTTTATATATTTTTATCCTGTTAATAGAAATGATGCATCGCATTAATAGGTTCTAGATTTATATATATCTAATCATTAGCCCTTCTGATTACTAGCGCTGATTTAATACAAATAGTGTTTTTACTTGAACAGTTGAATAGATTTACCCAATTGTAACTTTTCAAAATCTAAGTTTACCAGATCAGTTGTACAGATTTAGTTCAATGTATCTATTTGAAATTTTAGTTTATTTGATCAGTTGCACCGATTTGGCACTATTTACCTATTCAATATTCTAACTACCTTATCAATTGCACCGATTTAGTACTATGTACCTATTCAATATTCTAACTACCTTATCAATTGCACCGATCCTTCAATGGTAACAGGAGCTGTTTGTGTTCCGTTGGTGTAAAAACGGTAAATGGTAAAATAACTTCCCGCAGGACATTCATCTCCAACATTCATTACTTTTCCGTTCCAATAGGATAGGGGATCGCTAATTTTAGCTTTTTCGGTTTTGTATACAAGTGCGCCCCAACGGTTGTAAATATAGATATCATGTAGAAGAGACTCATTTCGGTACCCAATTCTATGTAGGTCGTTGATGTTGTCGTTATTTGGAGTAAACACATTGTACACCCAAAACGCTAACTTGTAAATTTGGATGAACTCGCAAATGGTGTCTCTGCAACCTGAGGTGTCCCAGACTTCTAAACAGATTTGGATTTTACGATCCTGTTGATTGTCGTAAAGGTGTTGGGTATTGAAGTTTGTAGAATCCAAATTACCATCCCCAAAACGCCAAATAAAACCGGTATTACCTGTACTTTTTTGGACAAAAGAGAAGTTGGGATTGTCAGTTGAATCCAACTCAAATGCCCCAAATAAAGTTGATTTAGATAATTGGATGAAAATGGTTGAATCGCATCCGCTAAATGAAGTTAACGTATCAAAAATGGCAGCAGGTGCGTTGTAAGGTTGATTTTTATACCAAAAAACCTCGTTAGGACACAAGGTTAATGAAATTGCTGTATCGAACTTGGGATAAAATTGGATGTTTCGTTGAACAATGGAATCGCATCCCCAAAGAGCTTTAAAGGAATCCACATGCACATAATTATTGGAGTAGCGTCTTCCTGAGAATTTAGCAGTATCGCCAAAGCAGTACCAATAAGTTAAAACGTAATTGGTGTCTTTTCCAAAATCAGCCCGATAAACTAAGATGGAATCACAAACATTGATTTGTTTAAAAGTATCAGCAAACCAACCCGTTGAAGTAATGGTTCGATGGGGATTAATTTGGTTAGGAATAAAGAATGTATCGTTGGAGCAGCCCACAAAATACTGGGTGTCTCTTTTGATGGGATGGAAAGTTAATTTGTAATTTATTAAGGAATCACATCCTTGAATGTTGGTTAAATGACGAGAGAAGGATGAATCCGTGGTAAAAAATGCGCCATGAGTAGAATCCGAACCGCCTCTAGAACCACCAGAGCCTCCAGAACCACTTCCTGTTCCAGAGCCAAAGTTCAAAAAGAACGTATCGCCTTGGCAAAATGTTAAATCGACCCACGTCGTGTCTTTCAATCGGGGGATGAACAACCGTTTTTGGTACGGACCGTTGCAATCGTATTGAAAGGAAACAGTAAGTTCCACAGTGTCGGTTAAACTGGGATTCTGGAAGGTATCCATTTGTCCCACTTTGAGATTAATCAAACGTAGAACAGAATCGCGATTGTTGTATCGAACACTCCATTGAAAAGTAACTTGCGAATTGGAATCCAATAAGTTGCCATACCCAGACTGCCAAGGACCCACGCCAAATTCAGGGCCATCCGAGGTATCAAAAAGTGAAGCAGCAGCTGCGTAATCGCCTTGACAACCATTGACTAAAAAAGTATCGATTTTGAAAAGAGACAAATTGCAATTAAAGGGACTTTTAAAGGAGGCGAGAAAACTATCCCCAGTAACAAAAAAGGTCCCTGAGTTACGATCCAAACGAACGTCGATCGTGGCTCTTGGGGTTGAAGGAATAAACTGAAAGGTAGTGTCATACAGGAATTTAGAACCGGTAAACTGATACACCAACACCTGTGCGGAGTCGCCGCCTAAAAAAATGCGATTGCAATCGTCAGCAGCAATACCAGATTGACCGATATGACCACGCACGCCGTTGTGATAAGGTACTGAATCAATGGCTAGTATTTTACCATCACTGATATCCAGAGCAATAAATACTTTGCCATCGTAAACAAATGCGAATTTCGAATTAACCGCCAAGCAGTTGTTGTGGTTGGATATTTGATTATTAGCAGGTAGGTTTGGGTAATTAGAAAATTCTTGAAATTGTAAAAATGGATATAAATTAGTTGAATTTTTAGTCTGTTTGAAATCAACATCACTTGTAATGAAATCAACTCGGTTTCCATAAAATTTGTTTTTCCAAACTTCATTTAAACTATCCCACTCTCGATGTCGCTTCGAGTAGCTTAACAGTAGAATAACATGATTGTAAATATCTCTTTTTATTGCAACTCCATCTTGAGCAAATGAAAAAGAATCCCCCGTAAGAGTATGCGAATTTGAACTTGGAGGATTGGCGTAAAATTGGGTGTTAATTGCATTTTGAACTACATGAATTCCCCCGGATGCAGATAAAATTTGCATGTTTTTACAGTTTAAATCCATTTGCCAAATTTCCTCAAATGCCGCAAGTGAATCACCTTTTTGACTGTAATTGCCACTCATATTTAATTCAACAATTCGAGTAGATTTTATGTTATCATGTGATTTTGCAACATATAAGCATTTGCTAAATCTATTAACTAGAAAGGAAGCAGTGGCTGGCCCAGCATAAAACGAAGAATACCAATTTATTGCGGGGAGTTGACCCGAGAAAATCCACAGCAATTGACCTTTTGAGTTGTATTTTGCAATTTGGGGATACAGCAAACAAGCACTAAGGACGTAAGCATTTTGATCGTTATCGTAATCAATCATAGTAACCATATTGTGGAAAAATCTCCCCAGCGAGTATAAATGGTTTTTGCCTCTTTTAAGGTATCGATCAATCGCACATACGGGTCGATTATTGTTGTATTTTCAATTTTAGATATTTTTTTGTCACCAGAAAAAATGGAATATCCCCAAGAGGATTGAGATTCATTGGTTGCGTATTTAATGGATAATTTCGATAAGTGTGAATTGGTGTTGGATATAGACTCCCTCCTTGTTGCTGAATCCATTTTGGTTCTAGAACCCAACCTTGATTCCGACTCTGAACCCAACCTTGAATCCGATTCTGAACCCAGCCTTGAATCCGACTCTGAACCCAACCTTGACATGGACTCTAGGTCGATATTTGAACCTGAATTTGGTCCTGAAGTTAAAACGGAAATTCCGTACTCTTCAATAAATAGCCAGTTGTTTTGAATCAGTAATTTATTGTTTTTAAGGGATGTTATTAAGGTTTTTTTGATCCGAGCTCAGTAAATTGAAACTGAATATCTTGAACTTTTGCGCCTTTGTGCAGAACAAAACTGTATTTGATTAGTCCCGTTTTCGGATTGCCATTTCCAACTTGATAAACAACATCAATATTCGGGTAGATGTTTTTAAAAGTTATTTTCTTATATCCATAACTATTCCAATGTATTGGACCATACGTCCAATAGTGTTTGGAAGATTGTTCTACAACCATTTTGGATTTCGGATTGGTTCCAATATGTTGAAATTGAATTTGTTCAGCAACGGGTTTTGGACGATGTTCTTCTTCTTCTTTTTCTTTTTCTTGGGTGTCAGAATTTTTATTACAGTTAGAATCTTTAGGAATTCTTGCACTGAGAAAATCCATTTCATTTGCACGATTTGTTTCATCTTTGAATTTACCACGATTGAAATGAATCGACTTGTTGTTAAATAATTCACTTTGTTGATAAAAACTCTCCGACTCGAATTCTGATTTAAACTCCTTCTTGGGTTCATATTCGACCGCGATTTCATCCTCTGATTTTAGTAAAGTGGTTTCCCAAACAAATCCGCTGCCATTTTTTTGAAGATATACATTGGTTTCACCGGTCCATAAAACAGCAGCAGGTGAACTCAAGGGTCTATTTGGGTTGTATTTCTGATCAAATTGACCCTTGTTTCAATAAAATACAGATTGTCAAACGGATTGGAATTGCTAAACGTATTTTGAGCCAACAAATTGCCTGTCCACACCAACAAAATCCATATTGCAATTTTAAATTTCAAACCTTGTTCAATTTAATATTTTTAAGTAAAAATGTGACACACTTATTGGTCAGCCTCTCGCAATTTTATTACTGAAAATTTTTTAACCGATGCTCGGTTCTTCGAGCATATTGCCTTTCATAATGGAGAAACTAAAAACCAATAACAAAAAACCAACAACCAATTACCATGATACTTCATCTATCCGAAATAGATTCGTACAAATGTAATTACTAGAATTTTGAAAAAATGTAGTGACATGTCACGATATGAATCTCAAATTAAGTTATCGATACTAGAGATAATTTCATCTAAATTTTCCCCGATTATTGATTTTCAGAATGGACGTATTCATTGTATTTGAACTTTTTATTTTTATATTTGTTTAAACAATTGTATGGAACGCAAGAAATTTTTGAAATCCGCATTTATTGCTTCAGGAGCCATTGCATCCGGGCTAACAGCGAAAGCCATTTTGGATAATAATAACGATGAGCTTTCACCCATTGAATCGGTAAAAGATCCCAATTTGGGATTCAATCATATTCCCCATTCGAATTCAACAATAAACATGAACACTGTACTACACAAATCCGACTCTAGAGGACATGCCGATCACGGTTGGTTGGTTTCCAAACACACATTTAGTTTTGCTAACTATTATAATCCTGATCGAATGCACTTCGGAGTATTGCGTGTTTTAAACGACGACTATGTAGCACCCGGTATGGGTTTTGGAACACATCCCCACGACAATATGGAGATTATTTCTATCCCATTGGATGGAGATTTAGAGCACAAAGACAGTATGGGAAATGTAGCCGTAATTAAAAAAGGTGATATACAGGTGATGAGTGCAGGCACCGGAATTACCCATTCCGAATACAATAAGAACAAAGATAAAGCCGTAAAATTTCTTCAAATTTGGGTATTCCCCAACAAGCGTAATGTTGCCCCACGCTACGACCAGATATCATTGAATCTGAAAGATCGCGAAAATCGATTCCAGCAAATTTTATCGCCATCTGCCGAAGACGAAGGGGTTTGGATTCATCAGAATGCTTGGTTTCACTTGGGAAGTTTTCAATCCGGTAAATCGAGTCAATACGAAATTAAATCGCCAAACAACGGTCTATATGTGTTCATGTTGAAAGGCAAAGCCAACATCAATGGTATTGAAGTTTCCGCCCGCGATGGATTAGGAATTTGGAATACCACAGAACCCATTCAATTGGAAGCTACCGAAGACAACGAAATTCTACTAATGGATGTGCCAATGAATATTGGTTAATATGCCCTGAAATATCTCCTGTGACTATAGTTACAGAACCGTTTTAGCGCGAAGTGTACCTTTGCGCTAAATTTATTTTGTGGATTTCTAATTATGTCGATTTTTAGGGGAATTAATAAGGCTATTGTAAGGGGTACGGGTAAGTTGATTACTGATGAAGTAAAATTAAAGTTCTTATTTCTCGGGATGTTCTTGTTGTTTGCCATTAATTTAACCTTTGCTCAACATCAAGAACTCCTTGAAAAACCCAATCTCTGGAGAGGGAAATCCAAACGATATTACGACACCTCTGAAATCAGTCGGGCTTTTCAAGATGGTGTGTTGCAAGGACATTTTCGGTACTTTTTTATGAATACCGATAATCAAGGTGCACATTCCGATTATTTTGCTCATGCAGCCGGTGGAGGAATTCGTTACGAGTCAGCTCCTTATCGCGGTATACAGGTTGCTGTAAGCGGATTTTTTATCTTTAATTTACATTCATCGGATTTGGGATTGGTCGATAGTTTGTCCAACCAAAAAAATCGATATGAAATTCAATTATTTGATATCGCAAATCCTTACAATTTTAAAGATATTGATCGATTGGAAGAACTCTATGTGAAATACAATTTCTCTAAATCTACCATCACAGCTGGGCGCCAATTGATTAACACTCCATTCATTAATTTGCAGGACGGAAGAATGCGTCCTACCGGTGTTGAGGGATTTTGGGCAGACATTGCCGAATGGAAGAATACACGAATTGAAGGTGGATATTTATACGGAATTACTCCGCGGGGTACTGTGGAATGGTACGATATTGGCGAATCCATCGGTTTGTATGGAGTAGGAGTAGATCATTTAGGAAATCGTTCGAAGTATGCAGGAAATCTGGAAAGCAATTGGGTTACCGTAGTTGGAATTCATCAGAAAGTGAATTCCCATTTCCAGTTAAATGCTTGGAATACCACAATTGATGACATTTTGAGCACCAATATGTTGCAAGCCGACTTCGTCATCCCCCGAGATAAAAAGAACAAAATCTATTTTAAATCTCAAATTATTAGACAGTTACCCATCGGAAATGGGGGGAATGAAAATGCTCAATTCAAGTACATTCAGGATGGAGAAAAAGCAACTACGTTTAGTTTTCGTTTGGGTCAAACTCAAAATACATGGGATTTCAACTTAAATTATACCCGAATTACTTCCGAGGGTCGATATTTAATGCCCAGAGAATGGGGTAGAGATCCTTTTTACACTTTTTTACCGCGTGAACGTAACGAAGGACTCGGAAATCTGCATGCAGCAACCGTTAAAATCACCAAAAGTATTCCCAAAATAGAGTCAAAAATTCAACTTTCAGGGGGGTATTTTAAGTTGCCTTCGGTGTATGATTATCGATTAAATAAATATGGATTGCCTTCGTATGCTCAAGCAAATTTAGATTTACGTCATGATTTTGGGGGAATTTGGAAGGGAATGGAACTTCAGGTATTAGTAGCTTACAAGCACGAAATGGCCGATGAATTTTTAACTCCCAAACACATATTTAACAAAGTAAATATGATGCTTTATAATGTAGTTTTCAATTATCATTTTTAATTGATTTTCAGGGATTACATAGTATTCAAAAATAACAGCGCTGATTGAGACAGAATTTTACTTAAAAATTATCAGTTTCAATCAAAATGCAGAACCGTTTTTCACTGAAACAAATCAACCAATTACCACTGCCAACGAAATCCAATAAAAATACGTCGACCTTGATTGGCGGTATACACATAAGAAGGATCAAAAGTTAGTCCATAGGGATTTTCAGCAGTTCGTTGCGCCATTCCATTTACAAAAACTACTTTTTTGTCGAACGGATCATGACTTCGTGCAATTAAAAACGGTACATTTCGAGCAGGTGTCCAGTCCAGAACATTTTTGATGCCACCGTAGAATTCTAATTTTTTATTCCAACGATAACCCCCATTTAAGTTCAACAGGGCGTACCAAGGAGATCGATCAGGTCGCGGATCGTAAATTCCTAAGACCGGCAATCGCATAGAACTTACCGCATTGCCCGTGAAATCTACATTCCACCGCTGATTTCGCGATTTGTACGACACGGTTAGACTGGAATTCCATTTTTCAGTGAAGTAGGGAGTTTGATAATGGATTTCGATGTTTCCATCGGATAAGGTATCCCCCGAAAAAGGAGCCTGAACATCCATGAATGTGACACCCCAGCGCAACGAAACACGTTTAGGTAGCTGAACGTTCAAATTAATGTTAATTCCTCGATTGTAGGAGTTCTGGAGGGTGTTTACAAAACGAATTTCGTTGGGATCGCTGTCGTAATCTGGATAAATACGATTTTGAAAAATAGCACCGAAAGCATTGGTTTCCAAATCAAACAATACTTGACCCCATGTCCAAGTTTGATTTAAACTAGCGCTAAAATTATAAGAAGTTTCTGGATTTAAAAAAACCGGTATCACCATGCGCCTTGAACCTGATAAAGCAGCATGTTCTTCGGTAAATAAGTTTACAATGCGGTATCCACGTCCGAAATTAAGTCGAGCTACCGTAGTTTTTTGGGGAACAAATTTCAATGCTAATGTATACCCAGGAATGAAACGATGAATGGGGTGATAATCCATTCTCAGTCCAATATTGGCGGTCCATTTGGAGTTTAAATTGAGGTTGTTTTGATTGAATAACCCGGGAATCCAAATATTGTTGGGTTTTGCCAATGCTTCATACTGAGCTTGTAAAGAGTCAACCGGCATGTTGTCGTTGTAATAGTTGTTTCGAACAGTAGCACCCCCTACTAAATCCCACCATTTTAATGGTTTATTCTGGTATACCCATTGACTAAAAAAGGTATTTTGAACGGCTTGGTAATGCGTTGTGCCATAATAACTATTCTGATGATGAATGTTGTATGAAATCATCCATCGAATGGGAATTGCAATGGGCAAATCGTAGTTTCCCATGAATTCCAATCTGCGGGTTCCAATTCGCTCACCGTACAACGTTTCTTTACCCCAATCTTGAGGGGAGTAGTTCAATTCACCGCCCCATCGCTCTTCGGTTAGAGCGCGAATACCCAAGTTAAGTGCTCTGTTTTGGGGACGAGCAACGTTCCATTTTTGGAACAACGAAATTCTTTTTTGAAGGGCAATATCCGTGAATCCGTCTTGATTTACATCCTTCAATTGGTCGTACCAAAATCCATTGATACCGGTAAGAATAGAGGTTCTTGAATTGAGGAAATGCACCGAAGAAACGTCTAAATTGGTTTCTAACCACGAAGTGGAATGAACATCCAAATCGAATCGAGCCGAAGGTCGTTTCCAGTTTTTGGGGATGTTAGATTCGGGAGAATCGAATGAGTGCTTATCAGAATAATACTTGGGGATTTTAGGAGTTTTTGTAATGATATTGATGATCCCGCCCATTGCTTCGCTTCCATATAATACACTCGATGGGCCTTTCATGATTTCCATGCGTTCGATCATCGAGTTGGGCAAACCCATCATTCCATACACCGAACCCAGATTCGAAATAATAGGCATGCCATCCACCAAAATAAGGGTATATCCTCCTTCCATGCCATTGATATGTATGTCGCCCGTGTTACAAACATTGCAATTCAATTGAGGACGAACTCCTGAAGCCAGTTGGAGTGCTTCAAATAAATTCGGAGTCGGATTCAATTTAAAAAATGCCGTACGATAAATTTCAATGGAAACGGGACTTTCTGATTTTCCAACGGGTCGAAGTGTAGCGGTAACTACTACTTCCTCGATGGTATCGTCATCGAGACTGTCTTGGGTTAGAATTTTTTTAGCTTTTGGGGATGTCCATGGAGCGGCGTTTTTAGGAAATTCGTGGGTTCCATACAAACGAGTTCTTTTATCATTTAAATTATGGGTTGATCCTAGTTCAACTGGGTTAGTGGTGTTTGAAATGGGATCAGAAAAAACATCCCCCGAAAACAAAAAAATCAATACGAAATATAGGTTGGACTTTTTCGAGAAAAAGTACCAGATTTTGGCGTGCATACAGTGGGTTTCAAAATTTAGTGTCGATTGGGAGTAGTTGCAAATTTTAACTGCAAAGAAACAGAGTGTTTTAGTTTCGACACGATTTCCTTCCACAAAAGTAGGTGAAATATACAAAAATGACGTTAAACGATTTGTTATGAGTGGGCAATATGACGAAATTTGCCTTGCAACAAAACCAATGACGAAGCAAAGAATTACGGTAGCAAAAGGTGATGGGATCGGTCCAGAAATTATGGACGCCACATTAAGAATTTTGAATGCGGCAGGTGCCGAAATTGAAATCGATGAAATTGAAGTGGGAGAGAGGGTGTACCTTTCTGGAAACACTTCGGGAATTGCCAAGGAATCTTGGAACATCATACGTCGAAACAAAGTTTTTCTAAAGTCTCCGATTACTACTCCTCAAGGTGGAGGGTACAAGAGTTTGAATGTGAGTACACGTAAATTTTTAGGATTGTACGCAAATATTCGTCCTTGTATTAGTTTGCATCCTTACATTTCAACCAAACATCCACAAATGGACATTGTAATCATTCGTGAGAATGAGGAAGATTTGTATGCTGGAATTGAGCACCAACAAACCGATGAAGTGGTTCAGTGCTTGAAGTTGATTTCTCGACCAGGGTCAGAGAAAATTGTACGATATGCTTTTGAGTATGCACGAGTGTATGGTCGTAAGAAAGTTACTTGTTTCACCAAAGACAACATCATGAAGCAATCTGATGGGTTGTTTCACCAAGTTTTTGATGAAATTGGTGCTGAATATCCTGAAATTGAAAAAGAACATTGGATTATCGATATTGGGGCAGCTAAAGTAGCCGATACCCCCGAGGTTTTCGATGTAATCGTAATGCCGAATTTATATGGTGACGTGGTTTCAGATATTGCGGCCCAAATTACAGGTTCCGTAGGATTGGGTGGTTCTGCCAATATTGGTGAAACGTGTGCTATGTTTGAAGCCATTCACGGTTCAGCTCCTATGATTGCAGGACAAGGGATTGCCAATCCGTCGGGATTGTTGCAAGGGGCGGTGATGATGTTGAATCATATTGGTCAAACAGAAGTTGCAGAGAAAATTCAGAACGCCTGGTTGAAAACCATCGAAGATGGAGTTCATACCGTTGATATTTATAAAGAAGGCACCAGCAAGAAAAAGGTAAATACGGTAGAATTTGCGGATGCTGTTATTGCAAACTTAGGACAAAAACCGGTTCAATTGGTAGGAGTGGAGTTCCGCAAGGATGCGAAGTTTCATTTACCACCCTATCAACGCAAGGCGCAAAAGGTTAAAGCGCTTAAGGGTGTGGATTTATTTATCCATTGGCACGGAACCGATGCAAATATCTTGGCTGAGATGTTGAAACCGTTGAATAACGGAAAAATGAATTTATCCATGATTACCAACCGCGGTATTAAAGTTTGGCCAGAGGGATTTGAAGAAACTTTCTGCACAGATCATTGGCGCTGCAGATATAAACCCGTAGATGGACATATCCCTTCTAAATCAGACATCATTGAGTTATTGCAATTAGCGGAACAACATGGTTTGGATTCGATTAAAACGGAGAATTTGTATTCGTTCGATGGAGTAGATGCGTATTCTTTGGGACAAGGTCAATAAAATCGAGGTTGATTACCGTATGGGAACCGGCAATACCGGGTGTTTAAATGATTAATAAACGTTCCACGGCTCCCGTTATTAGGAAATGCATAAAAAGAAAATGCCCCATTACTGGGGCATTTTAAATTAGAAAATCTTAAGGTAAACAGAAATAAATTATATATATTTTATTAACCTATTACTCTTACTTTAACGGCGTTTAAGCCTTTTTTACCTTCTTCTAACTCAAATTCAACAGAATCGTTTTCGCGAACTTTGTCGATTAAGCCAGTTACGTGAGAGAAATACTCTTCTCCGTTTTGGTCGTCTACAATAAAACCGTAACCTTTGGTTTCATTGAAAAATTTAACTTTACCTGTGTGCATTCAATTAACTTTAAGTATTCAAAGGTAACGGAATCCATGAGAATTCCTACCTTTTCGTAAAATTTTATTTTCTTTTCAATAAATTCTTTACATTCAATTTAGAACCTTTAGATTTTTGTTCTGGATTTTCGAAGGCATCCCATCGTTGATTGCTTTCATCGATATCGGCGGTTTCACGGAATGGGTCAATAACAATACTCTGAACTTCTTTGTATTTAACAAACGCCTTGGTGAATTTATCTTCGTTTTTTCTCCAGATATAGGCACTGATATAATCCACTTCCGAGGAGCCATCAACGTAGTTCCATTGAATAATTACCGGCATCACTGTTCCACCCACATTGCTGAAATTAAGTTGATAGTAATAGTTGTCTTTGTATGCAGAAAATTCTTTTTCAGTCACTAAATCGAAACCATTTAAGCGATTTACCAATTGAACCTTCTGGGCAGAATCGCGTTTTTCAATACGTTCCACGGTTTCTGTTTTGGTGGGATTCAATGCGCGGTAGTAATATTTATCGCGCAATGCAGTGTCTGTATCGACAGCAAATACCATTCCAGCAGCTTTATTGCGTAAGCGTGAAACATGCAAGAAACGATCATCTTCCATGGCTTGAGCCCGACGTGCATTTCTGTTTCGGGGGATGTTTATCTGTTGATTCAGGTTAACGGTATCCATTGAAACCGGCATGCTGCTTGGATTATTCAACTTAAAAGCCACCACCGAATCCAATCGGATATCTACCGGTTGAATATCAAAAAACCACGCTCTCAAAAACCAATCCAAATCCACACCCGATGCATCTTCCATAGACCGGAAAAAATCCGATGGACGTGGGTGTTTGTAGGCCCATCTGCGACAATATTCCTTGAACGCGTAATCAAATAACTCCCGTCCCATGACGGTTTCCCGCAAGATATTCAATGCGGTTGCAGGTTTCGCATAGGCATTGGGGCCAAATTCAATGATGTTCTCGGAATTGGTCATAATGGGTTCCAATCGCTCTACAGGGAGTTTCATGTAATCCACGATTTTGTGCGCTGGACCTCGACGCGATGGATAATTATTGTCAAATTCTTGTTCCGTTAAGAATTGAACAAAGGTATTCAATCCTTCATCCATCCAACTCCAGTGGCGTTCGTCGGAATTGATAATCATGGGGAAGAAATTGTGTCCCACTTCATGGATAATTACCCCAATCATTCCGTACTTGGTGGCTTCTGTGTAATTTCCAGCAGAATCGGTTCGGCCGTAATTGAAACAAATCATGGGATATTCCATACCGCTGCTTGCTTCCACAGAAATAGCCACAGGGTATTCGTAGGGAATGGTGTATTTAGAATAGGTTTGGATGGTATGTGCAACTACCTTGGTTGAGTATTTATTGTAGAGTTTGTAGGATTCTTTGGGATAATAACTCATGCACATCACCTTTTTTCCTTCCACAAACGTTGGCATAGCGTCCCATGTGAATTTCCGGGAAGATCCCCAAGCAAAGTCACGAACATTCTTAGCGCTGTATTTCCAAGTTTTATATCCCAAACCATACCAATCTAAACTGTTTACTTGTTCGCTATTTTTGGGATCTACGGAACATGCCCAATCTATTTTTGATAATCTGTTAAAACACTCTTTCGAATCCGCATTATTTAATACTACAGAAATGTTGCTTGGATTAATTTTGATTCCTTTGGTAGATAATAAGTTGAGATATCGACTGATATTGGAATTTACATCCTCCAGAGTAACAATTTGTTGGGGCGTGTTTACTGGGTTGGCAAGGATGGCGGCTTCAGTTTGATTGAAGCAACGGTTCCAACGATTCCACTGCTCAGGTGAAAGCACTTCCTTGTAATTCGAACATTCGCCTGTAGCAGCCACAATGTGGTCGGAAGGCACCATTATATTCACATCAAAATCCCCAAAAACCAGCGAGAATTCGCCTCTTCCTGTAAATTGTTTGTGGTTCCAGCCCTGATAATCGCTGTAAACACACATTCTGGGATACCATTGCGAAATGGTAAACAAATCGGATTGTCCATCGGGCATGAATTCATATCCCCCGCGACCACCAATTCGCATTCTTTCGGCGATTTTGTAACTCCAACGTACGTTGAACACAAATTTCTCTTTGGATTTTAATCCTTTAGGCAAATCGATTCGCATCATGGTATGGTTGATGGTAAAAGGAAGTTTTTGACCTTTAGCGTCAGTTACACTCCAAATATTTGTGCCATATTCATTCAAGCGTTTTTGAACATCCAAATCCGAAACTTGCTCAGGGGTAATGGGTTCGGTCAATTTGCTTTCATTGAAGTAATTGTTTTCTCCTTTGGGGTTGTGTTCATTTTCGTCGAGCTGCAACCACAAATAGCTCAAAACATCGGGAGAATTGTTGGTGTACGTGATGGTTTCGGTGCCGTGTAAAATGCGATTTTTCTCATCCAATACGGCGGTGATTTTATAATCGGCTTTTTGCTGCCAGTATGCATGACCCGGCGCACCCGATGCGGCTCGATACTCATTAACATCCTCCAAAAGAGGTCCAATTTGTTCAAACCGATTACCGTGATTTGAACGGGGATTATTGAACACATTTTGTCCTGTCAATAAAGAGCTATTTAAGAATAGCGTGCACCAGAAGATGCCTTGGTGTAATACTCGTTTCATTTTAGCGTAAAAGGTTGGGTTTTGAGCATAAAAATACTCAGCTTGCGAATATAATCAATTCAAAGATGAATTTACAATTCTGTCGATACTCATCCATAATCCACAAATCCAAGCAGCTATGAGAATGCCTAATTCAAATTTGTGAGTAAAGTCAGGTGCCCATTGTAATTTTCCGGAACGTGAAGTAGAGGCCCATTTTATGCCAAACAAAACGCTCAAAAATAAGATTTGCCCCAATTCTAAACCCATGTTGAACCCAAGTAATTCCCAAATTAAATTATTAGTATGAGTAGTTACCTGTTTTAATTGGTTGGAAAAGCCCATTCCGTGAATCAGTCCAAAAAATGCAATGGTTCCATAATTTCGTTTGAGCAGAGCCAAATCTTTTTTGCGATAAACATAATGTATACTCCGTGAAGCTCCCCACAAAATGGTAAAAGCTATGCAGTTCTCAACAATATTTGTAGGAATGAATAATACATCAAATACACTCAAAGCCAGGGTAAGTGAGTGTCCTAAGGTGAACGCAGTAACCCACCATAAAATGGTTCGCCAGCTTTTTAGTTTCAACGGGGTGAACATGACCAATAGAAACAGCATGTGGTCGTAACCATTGAAATCCAAAATATGTTGGAAACCAAATTTGATCCAAAAATACCAATCTATTTGAAACACAATAGGGATTAATTATTCAATGTGAATTAACTTTGACGCAAAACAACGTATATTCATCGATTATTCAAAATAATTAGAGTGAAAATACAGTCTATTAGAGCATCTTCCCGGAATGAATCATCCACTCACAACTTGGTCGTCAATCCTAAAAAACACGTATTTAAGGATTTGCTTTTTGAGTATAACCACATTCTTTTTGTGGTGGGTTATATCATCTTTTCGATTGCATCCCTTTTTT
>CAMDDG010000054.1 GCA_945890895.1 Chitinophaga pinensis
TGTTTATTGATACGTATGGTACATCAAAAGTTCAAATGACCGATGGCGAAATCGCAGATCGTATTTTGAATATGCCTGAGTTTGATTTGCGTCCTTATTTCATTGAGAAGCGTTTCAACTTGAGAAGTCCTATTTATTTGGAAACTGCAGCATATGGACACATGGGAAGAACCTGTGAAACCGTAACAAAAGTGTACAATAAGAATAAAAAGAACGAAAAAACAGTTACCGTGAAATTGTTCCCTTGGGAGGAATTGAATGCGGTAAATGCGGTTAAATCAGCATTTGGTATTTAATTTATTGTCATTAAATCACAATTGAAAATAATATACTCTGAGTCTTGATTTTCTGAAAAAATATCCCCCGAAAAAATATCCCCCGAACCCCCAAAGAATTTAAAATAGTCAAAATATATGTGTGGAATTGTTGCTTACATTGGTAAAAAAGAAGCTTACCCAATAGTTGTTAAAGGTTTAAAACGTCTAGAATATCGTGGATACGACAGTGCTGGAGTGGCACTTTTGAGCGATAACATGCGTGTTTACAAGAAAAAAGGGAAAGTGGCTGATTTGGAAAATGAGGCGAACGGAAAAGATGTTTCCGGTTCGATCGGAATGGGGCATACTCGTTGGGCAACCCACGGTGAACCCAATGATCGCAATTCACATCCACATTTTTCTGATAGTGGTGACTTGGCTATTATCCACAATGGAATTATTGAGAACTACGCAACTTTGAAAGAGGGTATGGTTCAGCGAGGTCACGTATTCCATTCCGATACCGATACTGAAGTATTGGTTCACTTGATTGAGGATGTAATGCAGAACGCAAATTTGTCTTTGGCAGATGCCGTTCGCGCTTCTTTGAAACAAGTAGTTGGTGCTTACGCCATAGTAATTTTAAGTAAAAACCACCCTGAGCATTTGATTGCAGCACGTAAAGGGAGTCCTTTGGTTGTAGGTATTGGAAAAGAACGAGGCGAGTATTTCTTTGCATCAGATGCAACACCCATTGTAGAATATACAAATAAGGTGGTTTATATGAATGATGGCGAAATTGCCATTGTTGAAAATCAAGAAATGATCATTAAGAGCATCGATAACGTAGTTCAAGTGCCTTATGTTCAGGAATTGGAGATGAATTTGGATCAATTGGAAAAAGGCGGTTATCCTCACTTTATGTTGAAGGAAATCTACGAACAACCAAGATCCATTTTTGATAGTTTCCGTGGTCGATTTGATGCCACAACCGGCGAATTCCACATGCGCAGTTTGGAAGAGTATCAAGACAAATTGGCTGAGATGAAGCGTTTGATTTTGATTGGTTGTGGAACCAGCTGGCATGCAGGTTTGGTGGCTGAATATTTGTTTGAAGATTTCGCTCGTTTACCTGTTGAAGTTGAGTATGCTTCCGAGTTTCGTTATAGAAATCCGGTTTTATTCTCCGACGATTTAGTAGTTGCCATTTCTCAAAGTGGTGAAACGGCTGATACGTTGGCTGCTATGGATTTGGCTAAGCGTAAGAGTGCAAGCGTATTTGGTGTTTGTAACGTTGTGGGAAGCAGTATTCCTCGTATGAGTGATGCTGGAGCTTACACCCACGCAGGTCCAGAAATTGGAGTTGCAAGTACCAAAGCATTTACGGCTCAAGTAACGGTGTTGGCGTTATTGGCGTTGGGGATGGCTAAAATTCGCAAAACCATGTCGGTAAAAGCAATTTCCGACGTAATGAGTGAATTGGAGAGCATTCCATCTAAAATCGAAAAAGCACTGGAATTGAACGATCAAATTATCAAGTTGGCGGAAAAATATAAAGACGTTCGTAATTTCTTGTATTTAGGTCGTGGTTATAACTTCCCAGTGGCTTTGGAAGGTGCATTGAAATTAAAAGAGATCAGTTACATCCACGCTGAGGGATATCCAGCAGCAGAAATGAAACACGGTCCTATTGCCTTAATCGATGAAGAGATGCCCGTTGTTGTAATTGCAACCAACAGTGAGCACTACGAAAAGGTAGTGAGTAACATACAGGAGGTAAAAGCAAGAAAGGGACGTGTAATAGCTGTAGTAACCGAAGGCAATCGCGATTTGGATAAATTGGTGGATCACGTAATTGAAGTACCAGAAACCATCGAAGCGTTGAGCCCATTGGTAAACACCATTCCTCTACAATTATTGAGTTACCATATTGCCGTAATGCGCGGTTGTAACGTGGATCAGCCAAGAAATTTGGCGAAAAGCGTAACGGTGGAGTAGAATTAACGGGGGTGTTTTGGTTCAGAACCTCTGTGGTTACAGGGGTTTGGGATGGGTTTGGAGAATGGCTATTATTTTTGGGTAGTTGCTGTTACCAGCTGTACTTGTTAGTTATGTAGAGAAATTTTTAAATTTTTTGGGTGAATCATATTTCATGATTTGGTCAGTTGTTTTAAACGGCCTTGAAAAGATTGGAAATAATTTCTTTTAGTGGAATCATTTAGAAATGAAGCTGCTACCATTTTTTCAACTAAATCTGATTTGGAAATCATCAATGCCATAATTTCCTGAAAAGTCTTCTCGCTGATTTCTGCTTTCTCTGCTAGTTGAGCAAATTGTAAACCGATTTTGCCTTGGGCTAGATTTCTAGGCAAAAGACCATCATCTAATGCAAAGTCTTTATCTTCTATATGGATGCGGCTATTTAATAAATCATAAGCTGGGCTCAGTCGATAATCTCCAAAGGGTGTTTCTAGTATGGAGAAATTTTTAAAGTGCGCATCTCCATTTGAAAAAAGATAATTAAAGACAAGTAGTTTTAAAAGTTTTGGCGCTTCTATCTTGTAAGTTGTTAAATAATTGCGCATTATTTCAAACATATCTAAATAATTCCCGAGATACTTATAATGTTCTCCATGTGTTTGCGGGGTTCTTTTTGCCAAGGAGGCAAAGTCATCTTGAGCTAGTTTTGAACCATCCTCTTTTACATCAAATCTTTTTGTGATGTATGCAGGTGTACCATCTTTAAAAAATATCAATGCATTTTCTGCAGTCTCTATTCCATAAACCTGACGGGCAATTTGCATGGTTAGATGCTCATTGGCAGGCATTTGATCTGACTTTTTACCAGCACCTGGAATTGGTTTAAGAATATAAGTCCCTTGTTCATTTTCGTTAGTTAGCCTTAACTTGTTTTTGTCAAGCAATACAGAAAATTTTTCTTGTACACCGGATATCGACATGTGATTTCGATTCTCATCAAACAGTTCATTCGTTTCTGGGTTGGATGCAGGAGAATCGTAAGGCAAAACATGATGCACCTTCTTGCCCTGAAAAACTCTATTCAAAGCTGTTCTGCTATAGGTTTTAAAACCTTCCGATAATGTGCCGGGACAATATTTTATTTCTGGAAAGATCATTAATTTTCTAGTTTAATAACTCTAACGGCACCTATGCTGTCATTTTTTGCGGTAGTCATAAGCAAACCGAAATAGTCCTCTCTGTCGATTCTATTTAATTTGCATACCACTTGCTTATTAGAACCTTCAGGAAGCATGCTGTAAAAAAAAGGAAACAGGTATTTAGAATGAAATTCTTTTTCGTTTTTTGGTAACGTTAGGCTGATACTTTGCTTATCGCTATTGGCTACCCAGTCTTCGTGGTAACGAAATGAAAACGAACCATCATCGTGTTGGGTCAAGATACCCGCTTCTTCATTTTTGAATAAAACTCTGGCTTTTCTCATTTAGAATGCGTCACATTTTTAATTTTTAGGCAAACCTCCATGCCCAAGACATCAGATATCTTATGTAATGTTGACAGCGTAGGATTTCCTTTTCCGCTTTCAAACTGTTTCAACGTTCTCAATCCAACACTTGATAGTTCTGCCAACCCCTCTTGAGTTACTTGCAGCGCTTCCCTGCGTTCTTTTATTGTTTTTATTAATTCTGTAAAGTGCATTATAGAGCATTATTTCATGCAAAAATAATACGAATTTGGGAAAAATCAATAAAAAGAGCGTTAAAGCGCACTATAGAGTGTAATTGTTGGATTTTTTTGGAGTGATTGTGTTGAATAGTGCGGTATAGTGCACTATTGTTTTGGGTGTTGTTCTGAGCTAGCTATTGGCAGATCAGTTTTATTTTCCACGCAATATTTCTTTTAACAGTTCATAATCGCCATTTATTCCAAATTTTTCTGTAATAGATTTTGTTCCAACTATTATCTTTGAGTTACAACTAAAACATATTTTTGCGATTCCAATTACTTTAGATTTTCTTTTAAAAATCAATATGTCTCGGTAAACATAAATGCAAGCGGTTATATAAGATTCAGAATGGTTTTTCACTGAAAAAAATTCGTTTATTTTTTCAATTTTCTTTGATTTAATATTCGACTTTGTATAACCGAAAGATTTTAAGTCGTCAATAAAATTTGTGTCTGAAATTGATTTTGGAGTTTCGCCCAAAATCACTTCTATTTTTAAAGAATCTTTTAAAGACTTTTTTTGGTTATCATATAATTCTCCAATTTGGTCTTCTTTAATTTCGTTTTGATAATATTCAATTTCGTCATATTCAAAGTATTTTTCTCCTGAAATTGTTGTTTCTTTTATGGCATTTTCCAATTTAGCTTCTTTTCTAGAATTACAGCTAAAAAGTAAAATTGCTGATATGAATATTATATTTTTCATTTGATTCGTTCTAAAATAGCAGGTAACGGATGGCGGCTTTGCGCTGCGCGGGTTTCAGGAAACGAATATATCAAATGTAACGAAAACTTCGAAAGCTTTCTTTGAACTACAAAACCTGCGTTGCGCAAAACCGCTGTTATAAGCCGTTTTTTATTCGTAATGATTGTCAACCAGTTCAAAAATCAAATCGGTCAATGTCTTAACGTCGCTTTCAATTGTGCCTTTCATATATCTTTCGTAAACATCTTTTCTGTCTGGCGGGTTGAGATTTAATTTCAAGCCTTTTTCCAAAGCAAGGAGTCTCAGAAACTCTCTTTGAGCCCTTCCATTACCTTCTCTAAAGGGATGCAAATAGTTAACATAGTCTAATATTTCAGCTAGTTTCTCTCCAAGCATTTTTTTGTTATCTTGAGGAATTTTTTTGTACTCTGAGATTAGTTGGTTTATGTATCTATAAGCATTGTCAAAGTGGGAAGTTGGAAAAAATTGTTTGCCGTCCTTGCTTATTTCAACAGTCCGTTTTTTACCTGCCCAAGCGTAAATGTCTTGGAAAAGTTGTTTGTGAATCTCAAAAAGGCTGTCAATATTTTTGATTTTTATAGGGTGTTCGAATAGCTCTTGAAGTCGCTTTGTTACCGCACCACTCTCAACAAAAAGTAATACTTCAGGGTCTTTTATGTCCTGTAAATTGCGCAGAAGTCCTGTTTCTGAGTCCGTGTAGGTGAAGTCCGGATCTATGTACTTGTAGGAATCAGACATATGCTTTTTGTTTAGCAAAAGCCACTAGTTCTGTAAGCGATATTTTTCCTGTTACATAGTCTCTAATGATTTCAATTCCTTTTGGAGTTGGATTATAACCTTCAAACATATTGCTTCCCAGAGCATTTGCAGTGTTTTCGAGGGTTTTCAAGTCCGAAAACTTTACTCCCATGATCGTAAGATTAGTCCTGTCAATTTCTAATGGAGTGAACATGGTTTTCAGTCTGAAGCTTTTCCAAATTTACAAAAATTTAAGTTAAATCGTTTGTTTTCTTTCGTCTTAAAATGGCTTATAACGTTTTGCAGCTACCCGAAGGGCGGGCGATTCACCACAAATCTGTCTTTAGTGCACAAAATCCCGCCTTTTGGGTAATTGCTGTTATGCCTTCGTGCTTTCATTTCTTTAATTCAAAGTGTCCGCTATTTGGATGTCTTCCAACACAGTCACAGGTTAAAATTTGATTACTTTCTACCCAAACTAAATTTGATTTATTCGTCTCATACCAATTGCGAATATTTATTTGAAATTTCTCTCTGTTCTTATTGTTTTTTCGCAAATGATTCCAATAAGAACAATAGCCACATCCATTTTCGCCAAACTCAACTCCTAATAATTCAAAGGTCGGAATGTCTTTAATAATTTCTTGTAATGCTGTATATGCAACATCTGCAACTGTATATTGTCCGCCAAAGTTTGGAACACTCGTCTCGGTCTGAGTTGTGTCTGAGAGTTTGTCAAGCAGAAAAGGTATGATGTCTTGTTTTTGCTTTACTGTCTGCCAGAATATTTTATCTCCACAACCAACCGATAATTCTGACGGAACTGTGTCTCGACAGATGTATGGCATATTTGTTACTAACTTCAAACTGTCAACCAGTTTTTTGTTGTCCGTTTGAGCAAAAGTCAAATAAGGAATAAGGAATATTATTATGGTCAATAGTTTCATTGTTTGTCGTCTTTTTTCATGAAGCATAACGTTTTGCAGCTACAAGAAGTTGGCGATTTCGAAGCACAAAACTATCTGACAGCACTGAACTTAATACGGAGCGCAAAGCTTCATTTAACCACTGAACCGCCAATTTCTTGTAGGTGCTGTTATATGCTGCCCTTCTTTTATTTGTCATTGCGTTATTTCGTTTTTATAGCCTGATGTTAGCCAAATATATTGCATAAAAGCTAAAATGAAATTCATAGGTGTTGGCTTGTTTGGCTTGAATGTTTTAGGTTTTAAGTCAAGGTCATAAAGTTTACTGATAATTTTATTACCGTAACCGTAGCGAACAAATCTTTCCTTAAAGTCCCGAAGTCCGTCACCGAAATTGTGTTTTGCAATACTGTCAAATGCGTAAGTAAGTTGTCCGATGTTGAGCAACTTAAAACCTAAATCAATGTCTTCACCACCAGCAATTTTTATAGTCTCGTTGAAACCGCCAACCTTGTCAAACGCAGTTCGCCAAACCAAACAGTTTGCAGTTATTAAATAGTCTGGTCGAGGTTCGTTTGGTCGTTCGTAGACTTTTGGTGGCACAAGAATTTCTTGTTGCTCGTAGTATTTTGAAATTATGTCTTGTCCGTGAGCTTTGATGTTACCAGCGTAACCAACTGAACCGTTTTGAACTTTTAAATAACCTGTAAGTAAATTGTCTGTCGGAACGCAGTCGCTGTCGGTGAAAAGTATCCAGTCGGTTTGTGAATGTTGAACACCAAAGTTTCTTGCACTTGCAGGTCCAATTTTACTGCAAGTCAAAAGACGCACAGGAATAGGGAAATCTGTTTGACTAATTTCAATTTTAGGAACTGAGTTGTTGTCAACAATTATTATCTCTTTCGGAAAATTATCTGCCGAATGAGTTTTGAAAAATTCTGTCAAGAAAAGGTCAATGCCGGTTTGGTTGTCCTTAACTGGAATTACAATTGTGATGTCCTCCGTTTTCTGAAGAAGGTCGGATTTTATATTCAGTTTCTTGGTCGGCTTAAAACCCAACCTACTAATCATTGTCATTAGGAATGAAGAATTTGAGGGTATAGTTTTCCGATATATTGTTTGTCCATATCAGATAGCTCATAGTTTAAAGGGAATTCTTGTCCGTCATTTGTGAATTGTGGTGGAATATAATAGCCCATTATAGATAACTTGTCTAATGCAGAATACTGCGTTGACGTTGTTTCAAATTCTTGGAATAAATTTCTATCAACGTCAGCTTTTGTCCATTTGTGATGTTCCCAGAAATACCAATAAACAAATGTTTTATTCCAGTTAACTTTTACCGCTGGACTTTGGTGTTCGTGAATAAGTCCTAAAGCGTGTCCAAATTCGTGAAGAACAACTTGCTTGTAATCTTTCTCAGGAAGTTTGTCTTCGAGCCACCCGAAATTTATTGTCGGTTCGTTTCTTGGAACGCCTAGTGCGTCTGTGCCAATGTATGACCAACTGCTTGGTGCTTGGAATGCAACTCTGATTTTTGCTTCCTCAATTTCTGTTGTAGGTTCAAATTTGATGCTACAATATTCACTCCAAATCGAAGCGTATTCTAATACACGTTGAGTTCTTGCATCTTGTCCACCGAAGTAATAAACTTTGAGTGTTTCATTTGGCTTCCACAGTTTTTTAGTCTGTGCAGCCATTTCAAGAAGAAGCCTGAATTCTTCAAAACGCAATATTTGTTCAGGTCGTGTTTTGATTTTTTCCAGCAACTGCTTTTTGTCGTCATTCAAGTTCTCAACCAAAAGGTTGTCCGCTCTTTCATTAACTGCTATTCTTATGTCTTTGAAGGCATCTCCTGACAGTGCTTTTGTGAATTCTACTTTCATATTTTAATGTTGTTGGTTGTTGTCATAGGGTTGCGTATAACGGATGGCGGCTTCACGTAGTTCTGACCGAAGGGAAGAATTACTTTGAAACCGAAGATGTACGAAGTTCCTCAGGGCTTCGTACTTCTCGTGAAGCCGCCATCCGATGCTACGGAAGCCCGAAGGGATTTCGTAGCATCTTGATTCTATACGAATCTAAAACAATCACTTATCTTTTCCAAATTGTTTAAAACCATTGATTTATTGCATTTGTGATAAATGCAAATTGCGAATTTTGATTGCAAAAAATGCACTTTACCTTAGTGGATTAGTACCCATTATATTTTAAGAATGCGGCTTAAACTCGCTTAACAACCGTTCCACCTCATAGGTTCACTCCAAACGATTGACCATTAACCCCATCAAATGAAGTGCAAATGAGCCGCACAATGTGGTGGGTGTTAGAATTAAATCCGTTACTGTGAAGTAATAATTTCAGCAATTTTTTGTAAATTCCGTTGTAAACAGCCTGAATGTACAACTCCAATTTGCGATCTAGACTTATTAATCTTTTGAGTTCTTTCATTGAATACTTGGGTAGTAATCGTGTGTTTTTTATCTACGCAATTCTCTTGATTACTTTATTATCCGGAAATATTGCATGGCATTATTGGAATATTTCCCAAGAAAGTGATGTGGGTTGCTTTATGGCCATCGGTAATGATATCCGACATGGTAAATTATTGTATTCCGAGGTTTGGGACAATAAAGCACCAGGGATTTTTTTCCTGCACGCATTCTTTCAAACGATAACTTCGGGAAATATTCACTATCCCGCCTTATTTACTGCATTTTTCTCAGCATCATTCATGCTATTTTTATCGATAATGGTAATGAAGTTGATCCAAAATCCCATTCGATATATTTTATTACCCTTTGGATTTTCAGTAATTTACCTAACCATTTTTCAATGGGAGTATTTTTTTGAAAGCGGTTTTACTGAACAAATAGGAGCATATTTTTTGTATATGGGTTTTGTTTTGGCCTTGGTGTTGCTGAATCATTCAAATCGGAAGGGTGAGAAGGTTCTAAATGCAGGGTTCGTTCTGTCTGGTATCTCTATAGGCGCGGCATTTCTCATTAAAGAACCCTTCGTTTTTAGCTATTTGGCAATAATTTTGATCTTTTTGATTTCCAAGAACCCACTTAAATGGAAGTGGTTCGCTTGGATGAACGCAGGAATGGCAATATTCCCTTTTTTATTCTTGGTATATCTGTTATGGAACTCCATTTTTATCGACTACTTAAAATATGTTCAGTTTGCTTTTGAATATTCAGATAAAGGGATGGAACAGCCGTTCATGTCCCAATTGAAGAATACGTTGAATATTCAGTTGGAAAACTTAAATTCGGATGAACCCTATTTGCTGAATGTTTTCGAATTTTCGGGAATACTGCTACTTGTGAACTTGATTTCTTTTAAGAATACCTCAAATTTTCAGTATCGTAATTTTCACATCGGATTGATGGCTATTTTGTTGTGCCAGATCCCATTTTTTATGATTTCGGGGGATGTTGTTTACAATCATTATTTTATTCCTCTTCTTATGGGACTAGCGGTTATTCCTACTTGCTTGGGAGTGGTTTATCTATTGCGTTTTGAGCAACAAATGAAAACTACTATCGGAGTTTTATTTGCCTATTTATTGGTATTGGTGGGTTATAGATGTTTTAAGGAACAGATTCAACCTTTTCGGGGGAAAAGCCTAACCGTAGATCAGGAAACCCAGATTTTAGAAGAAAAAGGACTTGCCAACACCCATTGTTATATCGATGATCAATCTGCCGGTAGATTCTATTATTATTTGGATGCGAATTCCGACCTTCCTTTTCCTTGTCCTTATTATGTGTATTTTTTGTTCCCCGAGAATGAAAAAGGATATGAGATTATTCGACAGAATAATGAGCGGTTTCAGAGAGAATTCCGGAAAAATCCGCCTCAATTTATTTTATCAAAACAAAAGTTGAGTATAGCGTTCGATTATAACCAATTTCATCAATTTGTAAATGCGAATTATCAAATAACCGACTCACTTATAATTAACCAAACTACCTATTTTGTGAGAAAAAGAAATCAATAGAATTTACCACGAATTCTTGGCGCAGTCGTAATACCTACCACGAATTCTTAGCGCGGTCGTAGTATTCAAAGTTGATTTTGAATTGGGCCCTTGGGGTTTCATACAAGTTGGAGTAACCCACGCAATAGTAAACCCCAATTTTAAAACGCTCCCTCCAAATTCTAACAAGCTTGTCAACACCCACATAAGCTTCATAGAAAAACAAATTTCTTCGTTCAGGAGCATACAATATGTTGGCTCCAGCGGATTCGTACAACGATAATTTTTTCATGAAGGGTATTTTATTCACTAAAGAACCATTAAAATGGTGTCGATAATGAAATTCATAATACCGTTTGAACGTGGAGAACGTACTGTCTAATGTTTGGAAAGCATACATTGGCGGTGTAAAAATGGCAGGATCGCCACGACGTTGATAGCGATAATCAATGATGCTTAAATTCTTTTTATTGATGAAACTTCCCGATGTTCCACGGAATTCACTGCGTCCCAATAATCCCAAAGGAAATTCATGAATGACTTTGAACTCCAAATAATCATACGAAATGGTACTATTGAAAATCCCTGGAATGGCTTTTTGGTATTCTGCGATGAATGTTGGCCATTTAGAACCCAAAATAACCTTTTGCTTGGGTTCAGAAATATACCGTTGAAATGGGGTGTATGTAAACTGGAAATTAGCAAAAATGGCTTTGTGCGAGTTGAATTTAACCGCCACATTGTTCTCAAATAAGCTATCTCCACTGGATGAAAATTTCCAATCTGAAATATCTTTCCGATCGGAAATTTCACCGCGAATTCTAAAATACAATCCGTTGGTTAATTCTTGACGGTGATAAATGCTGAAATGGTCGTGTTGGTAAAAGTTATCCCTTCGAAATAGATCGATATAGGCCGCAAATGGATTTACAAACCCAAAATCCCTTCCCGCTGAAGCATACACAATTTTGCGTTTGTATGGATTGTATAAGGTGGAGAAATTCACCGATCCCCTCAAGTCGTTATTCAAAACACCGTAGGACAAATTTTGATTGAAACTGATGGTCTTCTTATTTTCAAATGTTTTGTTGACTTGATTCCACAGCAAAAATCGCCCACCGCCGGGCCACCAAGGTTGATACAATAGCCAGAGTGGTTGGAATCCCAATTCGATTCCTTTTCTTCGATTTTGGTATTCCTGACCTTCCAGAAACAAGGATTTTAAAGTGATTTTATTGATTTTTCGCTCAATGCTGTCCAAATATTCATCCGAATTTAAAACACGTTGAATGCTATCGCTTCGATTAACAAAGGTGCGTTCTACCATACTCAAGGGAACGGGTCGTTCTCCATTCCAATAACTTGAATCGCGCTCATATGCGAGTTGTTCGGTGCGACTTAATTCCAGCCCGAAATGATTTTTGGGGAATACGGGGTTGGTTTGAATTTTGGTATACCGAACTCGAGTGTTGCCTTTAATGGTATTGTTTCCGTATTTTATGGTGTAGTCAAATCGCTGTGAATCAATTAATATCAGTGTGTCTTTGGTAAGTCGATAACCTTGGGATAATGTCATGCTGTTGTACTCAGCCATCAAATGTGGTGGTACGTTCAGTACTATTTTTGACACATAAAACAGGGTGTCTACTAAATGAATTTCTCCTGAGAAGGTGGCATTTGAAACTTGACGACCATCGAATTTGATTCTTAAAACTCTTCCGTGTACTGAGTCTTTATAGCTTTCAACGAATCGAAAACGGTATGCCAGAATTGCTGAGTTTGATAATGGCGACATGATGGGCAGGGGTGTCAATGCCGGCAGATTCATCAGATTTTGATAAATATTGAAATCGCCTTCGGTTGTGGATAGATAGAACAAGCTGGATTTATCTCCACGGATGGATACGCCTTCTCGGATTTCTTTGATTTTATTGGGATGTTGCCAATCGCGTTTAATACGGATTTCGGCTAAGTTGGCGTTCAATTTTGGCGGACCATTTCTATCGGCTTTTTCATCTTTCTCCGGCTTTTTGTTTTCATTTTCAGGATTGAAATACACCGATTTTTTGGAAGTAATTTCTTCGAAGGCACGAATGTATACATCTGCCGATTGCGATGGAATTCTACTGGCCCAAAAATCACGCTTTTCTATGGCCTTTCGCATGTAATTCGGACCGGGATCTTTCCATTTGGTTTTGATCAAAACGGGTTCGATAACAGAAATATCCTTTTGCATTCGAATCGTAATGGTGTCCTTGCGATTTTCATAACAGACATACGGAATTTCAAATGTTTTGTATTCTGGTGATGTAAATGCGAGTTTGTAGGATCCAGGACGAATTTCCAGTTTAAAATACCCGTCGATACCAGTGGATCCTAATTTACCACGTGTTTTATCGTATATGTCTACGTATGCTAACGGTGCATCCGAACTATCTACGACTAGCCCCATTAATTGGGCTTTCAACGGAGAAAAACATCCTCCAAAAATCAGCAAAAGAACTACAATTGATCTCATCATCTACTTAGTAAAGAATAAATACCATTTTTTCTTCTTTTTGGTCTTGGGGGATATATCCGGCACGCTGTTGTATTGAATTTTTCTCATTAAAACGACATGGGGTAAATCAAAATCAGACCGCTTTGGTTTGTTTTCGATATCCCAAGTAAAACGTTCTAATCGCTTGGTTGTTACATCGAATTGTGATTTTGGATATAATTTTCCTTGGGGATCTTGGTAAAAATGTACGGTACTGACTTTTCCTTCTTTGAAAAGGAATTTCATATCCTTACAATCAACTGTAAAAACGGAATGCAAGGTATCGCTATCTTTTATGTTGTAAATGGATTTTCCATTCCGAAACACAAATGCTGATTTCATGCGCTGCTTTTCGTTGAGAAAATAGTGAATGGAATCGCCTTGAATCTGTGAAAATGCGTTTTCTTCATCTTGAATGGCAATGAAAGCTCGCGGGAACAATGAACCTTCTTTTAATTGATTGTTCTTCCAAACCATGTTAATTGAATCCCCCGAAAAACGAGAAATGGAATCCCAAAGCACCGGATTAACTCTCAATCGCAATGTGCTATCAACGGAGGAGAACTTCATTATTTCGGCCGTTGCAGCCGTTGATTTTTGAAGCAACTTTACGTTAATTAATGCTTGTGTTGTTTGAATTTTACGAACGGTGTCTTTGATATTTACCAAAGTATCGCCTTTTAGCCACAAGGAATCTTTGTTTTCTGTTTGAAGAGCAATGGCTTGATTGTAGATTTTGGTGGTTCCAGTTCCTTGGTTGTATAAGGCTTGATTTCCCCACAATTGCCAATTGTTTGTGGAATCCATGTACCAGATTTTACCTGAAGCTTTTCCCGATTTGGTGGCTTCATTAACCCAAGCGGTATCGCAAAGCAGGTACTTTTGTTTAGAGAAAATACCCACTTGGTCGTAAAAATATCCTTTTTTGATTTCGGTATTGTAATCCCCTTTGTTGAATACAATTTGTTGTTCTTCTGTATTGATCTGCGTGTAAGTAAAGAAACGGGCTATTTTCGATTCAGAATTGTATTGTAACGTGTCGGTTTGAATAACGTAGTCCGGGGTTTGAAGTATAACCTTTCTTCTGAAAGACAGGGTATGTGTATTGGGATTGAAACTTCCGGTTATACTTTTTAAATACGTTTCGTTATCAATAATTTCACCGCCCGAGCCGTACCAACCCAGCTTGGTTTGGGTGTTGTACTGCAACCACGGAGTGGAAAGTTTCATCGATTTATCGCGCAATTCCACTT
Organism: Chitinophaga pinensis; assembly: GCA_945890895.1. Taxonomy (GTDB): domain Bacteria; phylum Bacteroidota; class Bacteroidia; order NS11-12g; family UBA955; genus VMCP01. The sequence continues at coordinate 14,131 of CAMDDG010000054.1, forward strand.
TGCCTTCCACGCGCGCAATGTGAGTTTTATTGTCGTAATACAAATAATTTCCGGTAACTACCGATCCTGAATTATTGATGATTTTAACATTACCAATTCCTTTTAATGATTCGGTTTTGGGGTCGTATTCGGCTTCATCGCAATAAACCGTAGATCCTTCTTGTTCAAATTGAACGTTTCCTTTGAGTAATTGTGCAGAATGTCCATCAATTTGAATGGATTTCATACGCCGTGCCTTAAGCGCAATGGGTTGCGCTGATAACGACGAAAAAAGCCCGATCAAAATTATGCTCAGAGCTCGAAATAAATACGGAACTTTGTGTAATTGAGTGTTGGCCAAAATCAACCTGCAAATTACATGTTAAATTCCATTATTTCAGCGGTAAATCTACAAGGTTGGGACTTGAACCGACGATTGTCAGTTCTTGCCGTTAGCGGGGGTAAGGATTCTATGGCTTTGCTGCGTGCTTTTGTTTGTTTGGGATATCCGTGTGTGGTGGCACATTACAACTTTCAACTTCGAGGAGAGCAGAGTGATTTAGACGAAGAAAGCGTGAAGGCGGCCTGTTATAAATGGAATATTCCGTTTTACAGCGAGCGATGCAATACATTACATTTTGCTGAAACAAGTCACTTGTCTATTCAACAAGCTGCAAGGGAATTGAGGTATGGTTTTTTTGAACGGCTTCGCGCAGAATTAAACGCCCATTATGTAGTTACTGCACATCATCGGCAGGATAATTTGGAACATTTTTTTATTTATTTACTTCGAAATAATCTTCAAACCGCCTGGAAAGGCATCCCCCGAGAAAATAAAAAAACACGTACTATTCGACCACTTTTGGGTATAAGTCCTCAGCAAATTGCGGATTTTTTACTAAAAGAAGGAGTGGATTGGAGAGAGGATGCCTCCAATGCCAAAACAGATTATTTGCGAAACCGCATTCGACATTGGATCATCCCCCAAATTTTAAACGAGTATCCTGAGGTGTTCAGCGAATTTGAGAGTTTGGCACAGCAGTTTACGGATTCGATGGAGCAAACCGCCACTCGATTTAACACAGAATATACGGTGCACAGGTTGTACAATTCTGGATGGCGGTTTTCATTGGAACAGTTCAGCGATTTTTTCCTAACGGAAGAATCGTCGTTGAACCTTAAATCAGAGCTGTTCAAACTGGGTTTTACTCAAAGTAATTTACATCAAATTTCGGCAGATTCAACTCAAACCGGAAGCTATTTTCGGTCGACACAAGATTTTGAAATATTGAGAAATCGCGATGAAAT
>CAMDDG010000055.1 GCA_945890895.1 Chitinophaga pinensis
GCAAACTTGAGTATGGAACAACCAGATCCAGTTATTCAACGTGGAGATCAGTTATTAATTAGAATTTATGCTTTAGATCAATTAAGTGCGGAGTATTTCAATCAGCCGGTTGGATTAGGCATGGGTGGAAATACAGGTATGGCCATCTCCAACTTGATGAATGGTCCACAGGGTGGAGGAGTAATTGGATATTTGGTCAATGAAAATGGGGATATAGAGTTTCCTAAGTTAGGTGCAATTAAAGTTCTTGGTTATACGCAACAACAATTAAGAGATTCTATGCAGATTTGGCTGTTACCTTACTTAAAGGAACCAGTAGCATCAGTACGATTAATTAATTTTCGTGTTACCTATATCACATCGGATCGCGCGAATACAGTTGTAATTGCGAATAATAAAACCAATATTATTCAATTTCTGGGTATGGTTTATGGACTGACATGGATGGATCGAAGAGATAATATTCTGGTGATTCGTCAAGTTAATGATGTTCAGAAATCTTACCGATTAAATTTAACCGATGCCAGTGTATTTCAATCGCCTGCTTATTATTTGCAACCAAATGATATAATATATATTGAGCCAAACAAGCGTAAATTTTTGGAAACCAATATACAGTTGATTAGTTACGTTGCAACTATCACAAGTACGCTTACAGTTCTATACTTATTTATCAACAATATATCCAAGTAAATGCCAATTATGGATTCAAAAAATAACATGTTTGAACAGGAAGAGAATAAAAACAAACAGTTTTTAGAAGTACTTTTAAGAGATTATTTACCATATTGGCCAGTATTATTGACGTTTGCTGTTATCGGCTTTTTTTTAGGAAAGGTTTATATAAGATATCAGGTACCTCAGTATCGAGTTGATGCGGGTATTTTATTAAAGGATGCCTCTGAAGAAACAACAGATGATTTATTAAGAAAAGCAGTAACTGGTAAATCAAGTACCAGTACGGAAGATGAATTGGAGGTTCTACAAGGTGCAGCAGTTATGCGACGCGCAGTTAAAAAAGCAGAATCTCAAATAAGATTAATATCGGTGGGCCGATTTAGAAGCGGTGAAGTATACAGAGAAAATCCTGCGGTTAAAATAAGTTTGTTGAATCCAGATTCTGCAAAATCTGCAGCAGATAATTTTGATTATGATCATTCTAAAAAAGTAGTAACAGTTGGTAAGAAACAGTTTCCTGTAGGTCAAGTTTTTGACTGGAAAGGTAATAGGATTCTAGTTACGGTTAGAAGTACCGCAAAGAATTCTGAGTTCATGGAATTTAAAAACATGAAGGGAAAAGCGTTGTATTTACAGGTCTCTTCATTAGAAGAAGCTACAATGGCTATGCAGCATTCCTTAAAAGTTGAAATAGACAAGAAGTCGAGTATCATTAACATAGGTATTGTGTCGCTGTCTGTATTAAAAAGTAAAAACCATTTGAATGCGGTAGTTGAAAGCTATCAAGAAGAGACTCAAGCTGAAAAACGCAAAAAGGCGCGGTTCACTATGGATTTTATTGATGATCGATTATCTTATATTGGCAAGGATTTGGATAGTATAGAGTCTAAAATGGTGAGTGTGAAAAGAGATAACGATGTACAAAGAATTTCTGTTGATGCACAAAGAGTATTAAGAAAACTTGAGTCGGGCGATCAGCTGAAAGCTCAAACGGAACTTCAGTTATTTGTTTTAGACGACTTGGAAAGATATGTTAAAGGTAGAATTTCTAAACCAGGCATGGTGCCTAGTTCTATAGGATTGAATGACGCTAATTTAAATTCGTACTTTGATAAATTGTATGAAGCGGAGACTAAATATGCCGTAGCTATCCAGAATAACGGTCCGAATAATGATCAAGTTAAACAAATTAAACGGGAAATTGAGTCTTATAAACTATCATTACTGGAAGTAATAACCAACACTAGGAATAACTTATTAACCATTCAGAAAAAAGCGCTAGGAGATTATACCAAATACAATAGGGAGTATGATGAGGTTATGCGCAGCATTCCTTCAAAAGAAAGGGAGTTGTTGGATATTACAAGACAGCAGGAAATCAAAAATGCACTTTATAAATTCTTGCTAGAGAAGAGAGAAGAAGCAGCAATTCAAATGGCTGGTACATTATCTGATATCCGGATTGTACGTGAACCTTTTGGTGGAGATATGGTTGCACCAAGAGTACCTCAAACAATTGGAATGTTTACTCTGGGATTCGTGGCTTTGGTTTTGGTTTTATTGTTTATAAAGAGCACCATACACAACCGAGTATTATCAAGAACGGAAATTGAAAATCGCACCAAAGCTCCAATTATCGGTGAAATTATAGAAATTAAGACCGACTCTCCTCTGGTAGTAAAAGATGGAAACAGGAGTTTAATTGCAGAGCAGTTTAGAGGTTTACGAACCCAATTAGGTTATTTCTTCAAAGCAGATGGTTGTAATAAACTGTTAGTTACATCAAGTATACCTGGTGAGGGTAAGTCATTTTGTGCTACTAATATTGCTCTTTCCTTCGCATTAGCAGGTAAAAAGACTGTGGTAATTGAATCGGATATGCGTAAACCAAATGTTGCGAAGTATTTAAGTGTTTCAAGACGAACTGGTTTAAGTGGATTTTTATCAGGTAGCAGTAATATTGATGAAGTATTGTTTAAAGTGGATGATACCGATAATTTATGGGTTATTCCCGCTGGACCTATTCCGCCTAATCCGGTTGAGTTGATTCTTAATGGAAGATATAAAGTACTTATCGATGAATTAGCCAAGACCTTTGATTATGTTGTTATTGACTGCCCACCTTTGGGACTTGTAACAGATGCTCAGGAAATTGCTAAATATGTTGACTCTAGTGTTTTCGTTGTTAGACAAGGTTACACGCCAAGAGAAGCGGTTTCAAACATTTTGAATAGATATTATGTGGAAGGTAGAATTAAAAATGTTAATGTACTTTTAAATGGTATTAGAGGCGGTATCTCTGGTTATGGCTATGGGTATAATTATGGCAATAGCTACGGCTATGGCTATGGCTACGGTTATGGTTATGGATACGGAACTTACAATTATAGTTACGGATATGGCTATTATGGTTCAGAACGAAAGATGAGTAATCCATGGGTGGATAAATTCACTTCGATAGTAATTGCACCATTTTTAGCATTTGTTGGTTATCGGAAGAAAAAGCGTAAGAAGTAAATCAACTGATTTACTTTTCTTCTATACTTATAACTTACTTTTATGCTTTTGTTATCAATAATTGTTCCTGCATACAATGTAGATCTATATTTAGAGAGATGCATTAGGTCTTTATATAATCAGCAATTAATTGCAGGTAGTTTTGAAGTAATCATTGTAAATGATGGTTCAACAGATTCTACAAGCAGTATTGCAAAAGATTTGATAACTGCTTATTCAAATATTTATTTAATAGAACAGCCAAACTTGGGTCTTTCTGCTTCGAGAAATGCTGGCTTGAGATGTGCTAAGGGCAAGTATTTATTGTTTGTAGATGCAGATGATTATTTAATTGAGAATACTTTACCTGGATTATTGAATTTTGTAAATACGAATAATCTTGAAATTGGTATTTTTAGTCAATTGAAAATTGATTTAAATGGTAAGAAAGAATTCTTTCGCGCACCTACCTATAATAATTTATTCGTGAGTGGTGAAGAAATTTATGTCAAAAAGAGTGGGGATAGTGCCTGTAAATATCTTATTAGATTAGATTTCCTAATTAATAATGATTTATATTTTAATGAAGAAGCTATTTATTTCGAAGATGCTGAATGGGGTCCAAGGGTTTTTTCTAAAGCTCAGAGATGTGGGGGCTTGGATGTAGTATTTTATGTGTATGAATTGAGAAGAGGGTCTTTAACTACTTCACATGTAGCTTCTTTGGATAAGACATTTGAAAGTTATATGTTGTGTGCCAAGAGTTTGAAAAGATTTCAAAACTCTTTGGTAAGTGAAAAGAGGGATTTTTTGAATCAATCTATATTAAAGTTTGTAATCTTACCTTTTTTTATGATTACAAGTAGAAAGGAGTTTAGAAGATATATAAGCGTTTTGAAAATAATACGTCATAGCGGTTTTACCAAATTGGATTTAAAACAAGTTTCTGGCAATGGTTATATACACGGCCGTTTGTTTAATCTGCACCCAATTTTTTTAATGTTTTATTTAACTTTTAAGTTATTTTCTAAATCTAAATCTAGATCAAGATAAAGAATAATTGAATATTTAAAAATTAACGGCCTACATAGCTTGCAGGCCGTCAATTTATTAATTTTTTATTAGCTAATCATCCCACCAGCAACAGTTTCATTCGTTGCTTCATCAATTAGAATAATAGAACCTGTTTTGCGGTTTCTTTGATATGGATCAATGAAAAGATCAATATTTGTTCTAATTTTAGCTTTAAATATATCATTCATTGATATATTTTTATCTTCGTTATTTCTAGTTAACGTAGATATATCCATTTTATAAATCACTTCTTGAATTTTACAGATTGCATCTGAAGTTGTATGTCTTAAAATGTATTTAGTATTAGGGTTAAATGGTTTTTCATTAAACCAACACATCATGGCGTCAAATTCTTTAACTTTTTCAGGTTGGTTATTTAATCTAATTAACATGTTTCCCCGACTAATGTCGATATCATCCTTTAAAGTTATAGTAACAGACATGGGGGCAAATGCTTCTTCCATGGCTTTATCTCCAAGATAAATATTTGAAACAACTGATTTTAAACCACTGGGAAGTGCTTGAAGTTCATCACCTACTCGAATAATGCCACCATCGATTCTTCCTGCATAACCACGAAAATCATGGTATTCGTCTGTATGAGGTCTTATAACTGTTTGTACGGCGAATCGAGTATCAATGTGATTCTCATCAGAACCAATATGAATGCTTTCTAAGTTGTAAAGCAAAGTTGCACCTTGGTACCAATCCATTTTTTCGGATCTATTCACAACATTGTCTCCTTTTAAAGCGGAAATTGGAATGAATCGAATATCTTTTACTGCCAATTTAGAAGCGAAAGCTTCGTATTGTTCAACTACTTTTTGAAATGCTTCTTCGGCATATTCAACTAGGTCCATTTTGTTAACACATACAATAATATGTGGAATTTGGAGAAGAGAAGCCAAAAAGGAATGTCTGTAAGTTTGTTCAATAACACCTTTTCTGGCATCTACTAGAATTAGAGCTACATTGGCAGTTGAAGCGCCTGTAACCATGTTTCTTGTGTACTGAATATGACCCGGAGTATCCGCAATTATGAATTTGCGTTTTGGAGTAGCAAAATAGCGATAGGCCACGTCAATGGTAATACCTTGTTCGCGCTCATCTTTTAGACCGTCAGTGAGAAGGCTTAAATCTATATGATCCAATCCTTTACGCTCAGAACTACCTTTAACTTGTTCTAATTGGTCTTCAAAAATAGCTTTTGAATCGAAAAGTAGTCTTCCGATCAATGTGCTTTTTCCATCGTCAACGCTTCCAGCTGTTGTGAAGCGTAAAAGCTCCATATCTAAATAATTATTGTTTTCCATTTTAAAAATATCCTTGTTTCTTTCTGTCTTCCATTGCGGTTTCTGAACGTTTATCGTCAGCTCTAGATCCACGTTCTGTAGTTCTTGTAGCGGCGATTTCCTGAATTACTTGCTCTAATGTTGTTGCGTTTGATTCAACAGCCCCTGTGATAGGCATATCACCACATGTACGATAACGAACAATTTTTTTTACGGAGATTTCATTCTCTCTCAATTCAACATAAGGACCAACTGAGATCCATGCATCATTTCTAAGAAATACTTCTCTTTCATGTGAAAAATATAATGAAGGCAATTCTATGCCTTCAGAAAGTACGTATTGCCAAACGTCCATTTCGGTCCAATTGGAAATAGGGAATACTCTAAAGTGTTCACCTTGATTTTTTCTACCATTGAAAAGATTCCAAAGTTCAGGACGTTGGTTTTTTGGATTCCATTGACCAAAATCATCGCGGTGTGAGAAAAAACGTTCTTTTGCGCGTGCTTTTTCTTCATCTCTACGCGCCCCACCCATACAAGCATCGAATTTGTATTGTTCGATCGTATCTAAAAGGGTGGTAGTTTGAAGAGCATTTCTTGAAGCATTTAAACCTGTTTCCTCAGCAACTCTACCTTTGTTAATAGATTCTTGAACTGAACCTACGATTAATTTAACCCCTAATTCATTTACAAGATTATCTCTGTATTCAATGGTTTCTGGGAAATTATGTCCAGTATCAATGTGAACCAATGGAAATGGTATTTTAGCGGGCCAAAATGCTTTTTTTGCCAAGTGGGTTATTACGATACTATCTTTACCACCTGAGAAAAGAATGGCAGGATTTTGAAATTGCGAGTAAACCTCTCTAATAACAAAGATGGCTTCAGCCTCTAATTCTTGAAGGTGTTTTAATTGGTAATTCATATTTTATTCGTTAATGTTAATAATTGGGCCAAACTTTCTTCGATACTTGTTTCTGATGTGTTGATTATTAAGTCTGGTGATTTAGGTTCTTCAAACGGTGAGTCAAGGCCTGTGAAATTTTTAATTTCACCGTTTCTTGCTTTTTTATACAAACCTTTTACGTCTCTAGTTTCACAGGTTTCAATACTTGCTTTGATATACACTTCACGAAAACAAGAACCAATTATTTGTTTTGCTTTTTCTCGATCCGATTCAAACGGAGAAATGAACGCAGTAATTACAATGAATCCAGCTTGAGAAAGAAGTTTAGCAACTTCTGAAATTCTTCGGATATTTTCTATTCTACCGTTTTCCGAAAAGTCCAAGTCACTGTTTAATCCAGAACGGATATTATCTCCGTCTAGTACATAAACTTGTTTATTCTCGTTAAATAGATGGTTTTGTAACACATTTGCTAATGTAGATTTACCCGAACCGCTTAAACCTGTAAACCAAATTACGAGAGGTTCATGTCCGTTTTTTGCAATTCTATCTTCGAGATTTACATTGTATTTTTGCTCGACGATGTTTAATTCTTGTTTCATGGATTGTTTATTAAAACTCCTCTACGGAAGGGTCTGATTCTTGTTGGTTGGTTTTTGTTTCACTCGTTTGGTTAACATGAATTTCTCTTCCAAATTTAACATACTTGAACCAGATTCTTTCATGGAAATAATATAAAATCATTTTTGTAAATACTTCGAAGCCTCCAATGGCCATTCCAATTTTAATGGAACCGGTAATGATGTAAGACACAACCATGGTATCCATGGTTCCCACTATTCTCCATGAAATAGTTTTTAGTATATGTCTAATTTTGTCAGGATTTTTGAATTTCATATTTTATTTTTATTTTACGATGAAGTGTGAATTTAATAGATTCTCTTTGTTGTATTTCATTGTTGAATTCGCATTTGAAATATCCGAATTTATTACAGAGTATACATTGCAATTTGCTTTTAAACATACGGCATGAGCAGCAGCAATATCCCATTCCATGGTTGGACCTAAACGTGGGTAGATATTTGCAACACCTTCTGCAACAAGACATAGTTTCAAACTAGAACCCATAGATATGAATTCTACGTTTTTATAAATGTTTTTTAACTCGGTAATATAGGTCTCTGTTTCAGGGCCAGAATGTGATCTTGAACCAACGATTTTAAATGGATCTACCGCGGTTGTGGCCTGAATTATTTCTATACTTTCTTGTAAGATTTTGAATTGATCATCAGTTTTAGCGCAATACGCGTGTTTTTCATCATTCCAATATATTTTGTTTAATGCTGGTGCAAATACAATACCTAGAGTCGGAATATATTCAGAGTTTATTCTTTCTAAGAAGGCAACATTAACTGTAAATTCCCCATTTCTATTAATAAATTCTTTTGTTCCATCTATTGGATCAACTAACCAAAATTGTTCCCAAGTTTTACGAATTTCAAAGGGAATGTCTTTGCCTTCTTCTGATAGTATTGGGTATTCACTTATTTTTGAAAGTCCATGAGTAATGATTTGATTTGAAGCCAAATCAGCATCAGTTAAGGGTGAACTATCCTTTTTCTCATTTATTTGAATTGAATCGGATTGGTAAATATGCATAATTGCTTTTCCTGCTTCCAATACGATTGACAATATTTCATCTATTTTTTGATACATACTCTTCTAAATTGGTGATTTATAGTACAAAGATACTATTAGTTTTTTATAAACCTATATAAACCATAGGAAATATACTTTTGTTTTGTGAAAGTGCCAATTTGTTTTTTAAACGACGTGTATTGGACAGAATTTAGTAATTTGCGAATGTGTTAACAAAAAAGGCGAAATATGCGTTAAATGCACTAGTTTTTATTGCTAAAAACAAAGAGAAGCGTTTTTTGAGAACGGAAGAGATATCTGTGGAAAATCATATCCCAAGAAAGTTCCTAGAAAGTATTTTAACAGATTTGACCAAAGTTGGTATCCTAGGAAGTAAAAAGGGCAAGAGCGGAGGATACTATTTTCTGAAAAACCCGAATGATGTTATGCTTGTTGATGTGGTTCGTTTGTTTGATGGAGCAATTGGTTTGATTCCTTGTGCAACGTATCAGTTTTTTGAGCCATGTGAAGAGTGTTTAGATGTAGAAGCATGTAAAATCAGATGGACATTCAAAGAGTTAAGAGATATTACTGTTGAGTATTTAAAGAAAAAGAGTATTGTAGATCTGTTGTAATTTTTCTAATAAATATCTTAAAAATTTCAATTTGTTTCTACTTAAAAATTGTTGATTTATAGTTAATTACATTACTCAATTATTAACAGTGAAAAGAAAATAGTTTTGAATGTGAGAAACTATTTCATTGATAATTAAAACTGATATTGGATTTGAAAATTAGTTTCAAGTCTAAATAATTCGGAGAAACTATTTTTGGAATATAGAAATGATCAACTAGACATTATTAAAGCCCCGCAAATCCGGGGCTTTCTGACTTTATAACATCTAACAAATAACTTATTTCCCCTTTAATTCTTAATTTTGAAGATGCTTTTTAATTCTTTAGAGTTTCTTCTTTTCTTACCCATAGTATTTTTTATTTATTGGTTTGTACTCAAGAAGGATTATCGCAAGCAAAATGCATTCATACTCTTAATGAGTTATGTGTTTTATGCTTGGTGGGATGAGCGATTTTTATTGTTATTGATTTTTTCAACGGCGCTCGATTTTTTCTCAGGTTTGATGATTGCTAATGCGATTAGTCAAGTAAAAAAGAAGTTTTGGTTGGTGTTAAGCATTGGGATAAACCTCGGTTTTTTAGGCTTCTTCAAGTATTACAACTTTTTTGTTGATAGTTTAAAAGTGGCGTTGGATTCCAGTCATATTCATGTTGATACGTGGACTTTGAGTATTGTACTTCCAGTGGGAATCTCATTTTACACGTTTCATGGGCTTTCCTATGTAATTGATATCTACTACAAACGCATCAATCCATGCAGAAATTGGATAAATTACAGTGTTTTTGTAAGCTATTTCCCGTTACTCGTTGCAGGTCCAATTGAGCGGGCAACGCACTTACTTCCCCAGATAGAAAAACCCAGATTGTTTAACCCAAAACAAGCTATGTCTGGTTTTAAACTGATGCTGTGGGGATTCTTTAAAAAGATTGTCATCGCAGACAATTTAGCGCCTTCTGTGAATGAAATTTTCACCCAATACCAATCTTATTCAGGTTCGGTATTATTGCTAGGTGCATTCTTGTTTGCCATACAGATATATGGTGATTTTTCGGGATATTCCGACATTGCACGGGGAATTTCTCGATTTTTTGGGATGGAATTGCTGCTCAATTTTAATTTCCCGTATTTTTCACGAAATATTGCTGAGTTTTGGCGACGATGGCACATCAGCTTGTCGGGATGGTTCAGAGATTACCTTTATATCCCCTTAGGTGGGTCTCGAAATGGCACCATATTGAATATCCGAAATGTATTTATAATCTTCCTGGTAAGTGGTTTCTGGCATGGAGCAAATTGGACATTCATTGCATGGGGTTTAATTCACGCTCTATTATTCCTGCCTAATTTTTTGCTCAACAAGCACAAGAAAGACGCCAGAAATTTGCCGGTTAATGCGTTTTTAATTCCCTCCATTATAGATGTTCTACGCATATTATTGACCTTCTGTTTAGTAGTGCTGGCTTGGGTTTTCTTTCGTGCTCCGAGTATTTCAGTGGCAATTCAATTTATAGGTGGAATCTTTCAACCGTCGGTATTTGAGCCTATTGGGGGATTTCTGAACCCATACGATAATCAATCTTTGTTGAAAGAATTTGTAATGGTAGCCATCATGTTTCTTGCGGAATATGTATATTATGTGATGCCCAAGAAAGTGTTTTTGCAAACATTTTTGTTTGAATGTGTATATTCAATAATTATGATTATTTTGATTGTGTTGAACATTCCAATTCATAGTTCGAACTCATTTATTTATTTTCAATTTTAAACAACATGAAACACTTTTTAATAAAACTCTTTTTGATTCTTTTAAGTACTTGGTTGTGCTTTGAAGTTGTTTTAAGATGGTTTGATTTGGCGCGTTATACAATACCCACTGATCAGATCGGGAATAATTGCATGTTAAAACCAGGTTATTCGGGCTTATATGTAGGTGGTGGATTTGGCGAAATTCAAGCGAAATTTACTATCAATAGCCAGGGATGGAATAGCACCGAGGACTTTAATTTAATTTCAGATTCACAAACGGTACGAGTGGCTTTGATTGGTGATTCGTATGTAGAAGGTACACATGTGGATGTAGAAAACAGTATTGGTCGTCAGTTGGATCGAATGACCCACAATAAGACCATTACACACGAATATGGTCGATCTGGTGCGAATATTGAAGATTTTAATCGAGTTTATAATTCCTTTGTTAAGGGAAAATACGATTACGTTTTTGTTTTACTGAGGGATGGTAATTTAAACGCAACTTCAGCTACTTTCATGAATTGTGGTTGTTCAAAAGAAGAGCATAGCTCAAAAAGCAAAGGAATGATTCGTTCTATGTATTCCCATTCGGCAGTGTTAAGTTATTTGAATATCAATCAATTTCTTACAGAGAATGTCCAAAATATGATTAAGAAAATTCGTGAGAACTTTTCATATTCTGGGAGTGCAGCAAGTGATGTTAATGCACAAGGACAGACAAAAGTTCAAACTAAACAAATTCCGCATAAGGAGAATCAAGTTGATTGGGATTTTGGTCCAGAAGTTATTATACTTTATGAAAAAAAATTACTAAACAAACATGAAATTATCCAAAAAATTCCTGAAAAACATGTGTTTTTAGCGGTTAATCACAACGAAAATGATGTATTGGATTTTGGTTTTGATAGGCATTGGAATTCCATTGGAAGAAAAGATTGCGCTATTACCATGTTTCATGCAATTCGCTTATGATGGGTGATTATTTATACGAATTTTATACGAACGTCACAAAAACTTAGTGAACGGTTAATATTATTCTTGAAAATGGTACGAAATTTGTAGACGTAATTCTGCAAACTAAACTTTATACCCCATGATTCACAATTGGCAAACCTACATCGAGGCTTTTATGAATCGCTTTCTCGGAAAGCGGTACCTGCCTGTGTGGCTGATTTTGGTGATTGATTTGAGCATGGTTGCGGGGGCTTTCTTTTTTTCTTTCTTATTGCTCACTGACTTTGACTTAAATACACTCTTCACACTTAACCGCCTGCAAGCCCTGTTTTTCCTTGAGCTATGTTACGCAATTTCATTCGTTGCATTTCGCTCTTACGAAGGTGCATTCCGACATACTGGAACACGCGATCTTATGCGCTTGTTCACCTCCACTGTAGTTGCAATGTCTGCATCCTTTGCTTTTTCAAGGTTCTTAATTTGGAATCTTGATTATGATTTACACGTTCTTAGTCCCGCATTTCTTATTCTCCATGCATTTACATTTAGTATGGGTGTATTGGGATTGCGGTTGTTTGTTAAATTAGCATATTCACGATTCGTATTAAATGCTAGCAAACGCAAAGAAATCGGTGTTGTTGTTTATGGTGCTGGTATTACAGGAGTAGCTGTGAGAAATGCTTTAAAGCAAGATCCATCCTCGCGAATGGAAGTACGAGCATTTATTGATGATAATTACAAATTAACTGGCAAGCGTATTGATGGTATCAAAGTGTATTCATTTGACGATGTATTTAAAGAAGAATTCTTGAATCGCTATGGTATTGGTGCCGTAATTTGGTCGCCACAGGAAATATCTGGCGACGGATTTAAGAATGCGGGAGAAGCGTGTATCACATTTGGTTTAAGATTTGAAAGAACACCAAATATAAAAGATTGGATTGGTGGAAACTTATCTCAAAAACAATTGCGTAAGGTTAAAATCGAGGATCTATTGAATCGCCGTCCTATTTCCTTGGAAAATACAGAAGTTGAAAATTTCTTAAAAGGAAAACGAGTTCTGGTTACAGGATCAGCAGGATCAATTGGATCTGAAATTTGCCGACAAGTATTGAGTTATGGGCCAGAAAAATTAATTATGGTCGATAATGGTGAAACACCAATGTATGAAGTACTAAATGAGTTGGCACGAGGTGGTGCAGATATGAGCAAAATTCAATCATACATGTGTGATGTAACCCGCGAGTATCGAGTGAATGAAATATTCAGAAAAGAGAGACCAGAAGTAGTGTTTCACGCTGCTGCATATAAACATGTTCCATTGATGGAGGAAAATCCTAAAGAGGCGGTTCGTGTAAATGTTATGGGTACTAAGATTGTTGCAGAAGCAGCCATTTCGGTTGGTGCTGATAAATTTGTTATGGTTTCGACAGATAAAGCTGTAAATCCGTCGAATGTGATGGGGGCAACCAAAAGAACGGCTGAAATTCTCGTTCAAAGTATGCGTGGTAAAGGTAAAACGGAATTTGTAATTACTCGTTTTGGTAATGTTCTGGGATCTAATGGGTCCGTGATTCCGGTTTTCAGAAAACAAATAGAAAATCGCGAAAACATAACAGTGACACACCGAGATATTGTTCGTTATTTCATGACCATTCCAGAAGCAGTTCAATTGGTTTTAGAAGCTGGAACCATGGGTAATGGAGGCGAAATCTTTGTGTTTGACATGGGAGACCCTGTACGTATTTATGATTTGGCAGTGAAAATGGTGAAGCTAAGTGGTTTGGAATTAGGAAAAGACATCGAAATCGTATTCTCTGGATTACGTCCAGGAGAAAAATTATATGAGGAATTGTTAAATGATGCTGAGAGTACGTTACCAACGCATCATCCTAAAATCATGAAAGCAAAAGTGCGCGAATACGATGGCGTTTTAGTTTCTGCCTTGGTAGAGAGAATGAGTGGAGCCGCTTTAAATGGTTCTACAGATATGGACTTAGTGCGATTGTTAAAAGAGTTGGTGCCTGAGTATGTAAGTATGAACTCTGAATTTCAAAAATTAGATTCTTAATATCCTTGAGCTTGTTAAAGTCATTTGTGGGAGTTTCTCACGAAATCTATCGCATTTTTACTAAACGAATAATCGACATTATTTTGTCATTGATTGCGTTAATAATTTTTTCTCCCATCATTTTAGTTACAGCTTTAATTTTATTTTATCAGAATAAAGGAAAAGTATTTTTCTTTCAAGAGCGGCCCGGTATGAATGCTTTACCTTTTCATATCATCAAGTTTAAATCGATGACCGACGAAAAAGATGCTCAAGGTAACTTATTGCCTGATAAAGAAAGGATTACTCCTTTTGGTGGGTTGGTTCGAAAATTGTCTATCGATGAATTGCCTCAATTATTTAATGTACTAAAAGGTGACATGAGTTTGGTTGGTCCTAGACCTTTATTATACAAGTATGTTCCACTATACAATAGTCGTCAGTTGCGTCGTTTGGAAGTGAAGCCGGGCATTACAGGTTGGGCACAAGTAAATGGACGAAATAGTATTCCTTGGGTTGAAAAGTTTGAAAAGGATGTGATATACGTTGAAAATATCTCGTTATGGATGGACATTAAAATTATGTGGTTGACTGTAATGAAGGTGTTAAAACGCGATGGTATTAATCAATCTGCGGATCGTCCTATGGAGCCATTTACTGGTAATAATTGATTAGATTTGTGAATCTGAAAGTTTGAATTTGGATTCGGAACCACTTTTAGTGAGTTGAGTTCATATTTCCTCAGTTTCAAATAGTCTTATGCAAATCTTAATTATTTCTTCTTTTTTTATTGATCCAACCAAAGGGGGTGTTCAACGCGTAAGTTCCTTGTTATTTGAAGCATTAATGCGTAAGGGTATTAATGTGTATTTTTTAGTTTTAGACGGTGAACAATGGTTGTTAAAACGTGAGAGTGTTAAGGACAGTACTTCAAGTTTAACACTTCGGATTTTGGAGCGCACATATTTTATGCCCGAGCGTGATAGCTTCCCCCGAAATGAAAATATTGAATTTAGTGCTGAGTTGATTCAGAAATTGGGTATTACTCATTGCATTAATCAAACGGATTTGTTTTCTGGTGTTGTGGATTGGAAGCCAGCTGTGGAGTTGAAACTAGGACGGCCAATATTTATGGCTTCAGTGCATCACAATTGTGTGGGTTGTTTGGCCCAAAATTATCGAGAACTGCGCTTTGGCGGTAGAGTAAATATCGACAGAGTGAATGGAAAGTTAGGTTGGACGAAAGATGAAATCCTGTTTCGTATGATGGATCGAAATTGGGTATGGTGGATTTTGTCAGTTTTAGTGAAAAGAAAATA
>CAMDDG010000056.1 GCA_945890895.1 Chitinophaga pinensis
GAATTATTCTCAGTGCGTAGATTCTTTTTTATGGAATCTAGAATATTTATTGCCTCCACAATACAGAGACAGTAATGTTTTCAAAACTACATATTCTACTGATGTTAATGCCAATAACAACGATTTGTCACCAGGATGCACGAAGTTCGCTTGTAAAGTTCAAATTAATAGCAAATTGAAATTTCATGAGGATGCAAAAAGTTACTTCGCAGAATATATTGTAATAATTGATTTAAATGAATTAACCTTCCACGATACCCCTGAATTAATTTTAGTTGACAAGGGGGAAACTTCGAAAATACCTGATGATATTATTGGGCCAGCACCCGCTGGAATACTTGTTTCATATTTTGCTTTTTCACCAAATGGACAAACATTGTTTGCTGTATTAACACATCAAAAATCAAATTCTACCAACAACTTTTCTTCTCTCGTAACTTACAGAAAGATTGGCGATAAATGGCAGCGAAATGATAGCTTATTCAGCTTCAATCGGATTTACCCTTATTTCCTTAACCCTTATGGAGGACTAACCGTTTATGCTTATGATAGGAATAAAAACAATTATAGAATTATTAATTATCCTGTTGCCAACAATCCGTTAAATCCATCAATTCAAGAAGTAAATCCATTTCAAGGTCTCTTTACTGCAACTACTCACCATCCATATGATTATCTGAGATTTGACCATTATATAAAATTCAAGGACTGCGGTGCATACCTAAATTTTTCTAACCGTAGTGATGAAAGTTTTGGAATTGACACATATGAATGGTGGATATCAAAAAATAAGGCTCAAAATGAAGTTGAGTATTATAAAGGCAGAGTACCTCCACCTGTATTTTTCAAAGAAGATGGCGTTTATTTTGTTAAAGTGCATGGAACAAATAGTTTGGATTCAAATGGATATGCAGAATGGTGGTGGGATAGTATTAAAGTTTCAATCCCCGCAAAACCGAAAGCTGCCTTCACTGCAAATCCTCTTCGTAATTGCCTTGGCAGTCAAGTTGATTTTAACAACACGAGCAATCAGGGACAATTAAATCCGAGCACGCCAATTAATTATTTTTGGCATTTTGGTGATGTAGATACTTCCAATATGTCATTTCCTAAACACACATATAAAGCTCCCGGACTCTATGATATTACTCTCGTAATTAACAACGGATACTGTAGTGACACATTAATACAAAAAAAATACATAAGTGTAGTAGATGCGCCACAATCTGGCTTTACATTAAATAAAAATGAGGGATGTACTCCATTTGAAATCACATTTCTGGAAACTAACAACCGACATGTAATTTCACGGCAATATATTTTGGGTGATGGTTCCGTTGTTTTTCCAGATACTTCAATTTTTAACCATACTTATCTTCATAAAGGACGATATACTGTACACCAATTATTATTGAGTGCCAGTGGTTGTGAAGCTAAGGACTCGGCCGTTATTATTGTGCATCGTGGATTTACGGATGTCGACAGCTGCAATACTTACATTTGCACATATACAGACAACAAGAATATTAATTTGACTTGGCTGGAAGTACCAGATGCACATAGCTATAATTTGTATGGTGGTATTTATTTCCCTGACAAGTTAATAACAACACTACCAGCATCAGTCCAGTCTTTTAACACTGAAATCCAAGAACCTGCACCTTATTCGTTTAAAGTAATTGCTCTCGATAGCTGTGGAAATGAAAGTAAAGCAGGCAGATTTGGTGTACCCATTTTTCTTGACTATTCTCAAGACGCAAATCGAAGTATTAATTTAAACTATACTGCATACAAAAACTGGGAAGTACCAGTAATTAAATACGAGATTTATTTCATGCCAATAATGGGATCTCTTATAGGATCTTCAATAAAAGACAATGGAATAGCTTTAAATTATTCTGATTATGATTTTGCCAAATCCGAAAGAAAGCTAGAGGATACTATGAGATGTTACATAATAAAAGCAACAGGACTTGACGGCAGAGCAAGCTGGAGTAACTCAGTTTGCGCAAAACTACAACCCGAGGTTTACTTGCCTACAGCATTTACACCAGACGAAAATGGATTAAATGATATTTATGCGCCATTAGTCTTAGGATTTCGGAATTATGATTTATCTATATTCAACAGTTGGGGACAAAAAATTTCCCAAACTCGAAATTCGGGATGGAATGCAAAATACGTTGCATCTGGTGTATATGTTGCAGTTTTTGTCGGCACCGATGTTCATGGTCGAACCATTAATCTAACCCAAACAATACATTTATTACGTTAAAGTAATTGTATAATGTATGCTTTTTCCGTTGCTTTGATTCTCCCAATTTCCTCAAAAATCAGATTCCATTAAACTGATTTTTGAATAATATTTTATTAAAACTGGTAATAGATTATTCTATAAAATGAACTCAATAAAATTCTTCCTGTTTGCAATCAGTTGTGCATTTCAACCAATTGTTTTAGGACAATCAGGAAGGATTTTGAAAAATTTCTATGTCGATTGGCCTTTTGTAGAATGTGGTGAAAACGGAGTTTTTAAACCCATCGCACCCACCTATGTTCATGACTATTACCTTTCTGGCGCCACGTTTTCCGAGTGCAACGGAACACCTTTATTTATAAGTGATTTTTACAATATTCGTTTTATTTCAAATGGAAAAAATGTAAAAGGTTGCGACGAATTAACACCCACCAATTTCAATGATTTCTTTATTCGAAGAAACGACACAACCATTGATCTATTCGGACTACACGATTCTGTATATTTATATTTCACTAAAAAAAAGAACCAATTTGGTTTATATCAACATACATTAGTAAAGAATAATTATCAATGGGAGAATAAATTCAAAAACAAATTTTACAAAGTTCTTCCCGTTGAGCATATCTATTATTACAAAAACGATTTTCGTGAACCTTATTATTTCGGCAATGATTTTCTAGTTAATAGAAAAGAAAGTTTTAAATACCAGGCACTATTTTCCAAACAAATTTATGATGTGTTTAAAGGTAGTGCTTGGCAAAACAGAGCAATTAATTACAGTAGTTTAAATATTTTTCAAATTGACAACGGCGAGCTTTCTCAAACGGATGAAATGAAATTTCCATCCGGTGAATTCGTATTCCATGACCCCATCCCAATCAATATCAAAGGCAAAGTTTTTACTCCCGTAGAAATAACACAGGTTGTGTCCTCGCATCGAACAGATAAGATTTTTATCTCTGCTAAAGCAGCACTATACGGAGATACTATGGGCAGAAAAATGGAGGTATTAAACGGAAGAGGTGTTTTTATTCTAGATATGGATTCAATTGATGGCAGAATTAAAAGAACTGAACCTAAAAGAATAATTAGTTCCACTTTTTATTCCCACAGTTACAATACAGAATATCGAGACCTCGTGGTTTCTTCGAATGATTCAATCCTTTACTTCATAGATATCGATAGACTTCGAACCCCAAGTTATATGGCTAAATACGTACGTTTTCGTGAAAATGAGTTTATCACTGATACACTTTACACCTCTAATAGCCAGTTCTTTATGTTCCTAAGCCCCTATGGGCACCTCATTATTTCTTATGATCAAGCAGATAGTGGAAGTTATTTGCACTTAATCGTAAAAAATCCAAACAATCCAAATGGTTTGAACACTCCTTTGTTAAGACAACGAATGAATGTAGGTATTCGTGATCAAAGAAATAGATATTTTACTTACGATTATATTCGAATAAAAAAATCGGTCAATTATACCTGTGAAGCGGAAGTAAGTTTCAAAAATCAATCAGATTTAAGTGAAGGTTTGGATTCGTTCGTGTGGTTTTTCTCAAGTCCCAAGGGCGATTACACCGATACGGTGATTGGATTTGAACCAAAATTAAGTTACTATAAAAGTGGTAAATACCCTTTTAAAGTTCACGGATTCAGTGGAAATTCACAATACAGTGAGTGGTTTTTTGATTCAGTAGAAGTGGACATCCCCAAACCCGTAACCTATTTTAACACTTCCGATACCCAAATTTGCGCATACAACAAAGTGACTTTTTACAGCAAAAGTGTAACTTTATCCGATCAACCAACCAAACCCTCTACATTGACTTGGTTTTTTGGGGACGGTAATTCTAAATCGCAAAACACACTTTTGGGAGAAGATTCTACAGTGTACTCCTATCAAAAACCGGGTCGATATTCGGTTTCATTGAACTACAACAATGGGTATTGCGACAGCACTTTTACTCGAACCTTTTGGATGCAAATCATGGAATCTCCAAAACCCGGATTCCAACTAAATAAATCCATAGATTGTGCTCCATTTGAATTAGAAATCATTGATACCGTGTCTCATTTCGTGAGAAGTAAAGAATATTACTTTTCTGATTCTCAAAATTGGAAAACCGTTGTGAATAACAAAATCCACAAAACAATTCATCAACCCAGTGGTCATTATGTTGTCCAAAAATTACATGGTTTCAATGGGTGCATTACTCAACGAGATACTGCCTTTGTTTGGGTAAGACCAGGTGTTCAAAGTATGGATACCAGCCATGTAATAAATGCCACTTATGTCAATGAATTAAACAATTTCAAAGATGAACCTACGGTGATATTACTCAATTGGCAAATATGGCCCGGAGCAAAGAACTACACCCTACTACGCGACGGAGTAAAATGGGCAAATACCACAACGAATTTCTTCTATGACACCTTAAAAGTCCCCAATTTGCATCGATATGAAGTAGTGGCAAATGACAGTTGTAACAACCAAACATCCCCTGGAAAAATAGGAAAACCCATTCTACTTACCGGTGAAATATCCAGCAATAATGATTATGCGATTTTAAAATTTACAGATTACGAGAATTGGGAAACTTCAAAGATTGATTACCAACTTCAGCGCATTGAAAATTCCATTCAACCTAAAGTCGAGGTGATTTATTCGAATCAAAAGGGATCTGAATTTAAAGATGAGACCTACAGAAAAGAAGGCGAGTTAGAGCAATGCTATCGAGTTGAAGGACGTGGTTCCAGCGGTCAGATAACCTACAGTAATATTTTGTGTCTCCCTTATGCGACAGTGGTTTACATTCCAAATACGTTTACTCCAAATGCTGACGGCAAGAACGATATTTTCGAACCCACCATGTATGGAGTAAAGTCTTACACATTGAAAATTTACAGTCGTTGGGGCGAAAAACTATACGAAGGCAACAGCGGTTGGACTGGACTAGACGTTCCATCTGGAAACTACATTTACGAAATTGAGTTTATTTCAAATAAAAACGATCGGATCTTCAAAAACGGTGTAATACAGGTTTTGAAATAATGAAAACATATGGATGAAATTTTGACTAAGCACTAATTAAGCATTCTTATATTTTTTTCGACAATTTCAGTCACATTCGAGCAATCCGATTTTTTCAATAGTCTTGCAGATTAAACACTAACTTTAACTCCTCGTAAAGTCAGTTACGACTCGAATTATTTTGCGTTTTCGTAAGCGGTTTTTATCCAATTCATTATTTCAGCGTCAATTTCGTTAATATTGGCAATTTTGATTAAATGTGAGCACATTGAATTGGGTTTTTCTGATTCCAATTTCCCTGTTGGTTCTTGCCCTTTCAGATTGATTCCAATTTCAAATCTTGTTTTAGTGGCCGGTTTACATATACTATCCCCAAAAATCCCGATCAATTGAAACAATTAACATTTGATTTTCAATCTTTCTTGTCAGGAAGAATTCGATTGAATATTCTCTCAAATACAGGTATCGTCCACACAAAAATCAACACCCCGAGGATATTAAAAATCATGTGGGCATTGGCAACAGAACGTTCAATACTTGCGCCTTGACTTAACCATTTCACTAAGTTTACAAAGGGATAGAACAATAGCAATCCCAAAAAGATAGACAATAAATTAAACGTAACATGAAATAACCCGGTCTTCAAGGCTTGTCTGCTCCCTTTAATAGTTGCCAATAACGTATCGCTGCAAGTACCCAATTCCGCTCCCAGCATAACAGCTATTCCGCCTGTCAAGCTGATCAAACCTTTTTTAGATAAAATTATCGCCATCCCCACTGTAGCCGAAGAAGATTGAATTACCAGGGTAACCAATGCGCCTACAAGTGCACCGATCATGGGATTTTCCGTCTTTTGCATCCATCGATTAAAAAAAGCTTCATCCCGGAGTGGCTCCACCGCATTCTCCATAGTAAATAATCCAAAAAACAATACCCCGAAATACAATATTGTTTTTCCGAGATTGTTCAACTTTTCAGTCTTGGCAATAAACAACAATATAAATCCAATCAACAATAATATGGGGGAATACTTTCCAACGTCCATAGCAATAATCTGACTGCTTACGGTGGTTCCAATGTTTGCCCCTAAAACAATACCCATAGCTTGTCTAAAAGTCAAAATATTGGAATTCACCAACACTATAGTGATGATTATCACGGCTGAGGAAGAATCAAGCAATGTGGTTATTACAGCACCTACCAATAAACTCGAAAAAGAATTGGACGTATACTTTTTTATCCAAACACTGGCGTTTTCACCCAAAACTGCTTTTAGTGTCTCCGACAAATTTGAAACGGCAAATAAAAATAAGACCAAGCCGGCTATAATGGAAAGAATAATTTCTGACATTCGTAGATTTTTAACAAAGAATAAATACAGGGGAAATTTACGACAATCCCTATCCGCAAAATCCAAACTCAGTTTATGTTTATGTTAAGATTTTTACGAAAAAATAGTATTCATATTCAAGTATGTTTTTTATAGTTCCTGTTATTGTAATCTCCAGTTCCAATATGTATATTCGTTATATATAACTCAACTTATTGTAGTTAAATTGACATCAAAGAAACCAATTTTTGAATACAATAATTTAAAAAAAAATGCGTCGTAATTAGTTTGCGTATTTTAGTTTATTGAGGATTGGGGATGCTTATACATTAATCTATCCCCTACTTTCTCCAATCGCCCTGACAAATTAAAGAATCTCAATCAACAACAATGACATACAAAATTAAAACAATTGGACTCTTGCTTTTACTAGCAGTTAGTAACATTGCACTGGGTCAAACAGACCGAGAAATTGCTCATGAAAAAGGGAAAAAAGCAGTTGTACTAATGGACAATGGTCGTTTTGACGAAAGCATCAAGTTGCTTAAAGAAGCACAAAAATTGGATCCTGAAAACATCGATTATCCTTATGAAATTGGTTATGCGTATTACGCCAAAAAAGACCATAAAAAAGCGATCAAAGTTCTAAATAGTTTATTGAATCACAAAGACGTCACTGATAGAGTATTTCAATTGCTGGGCAATGCTTACGACGATCTTGGCAAAAGTGATAAAGCTTTTGATACATACGAAGCGGGATTAACCCAATTCCCTAATTCAGGCAACATTTATTTGGAATTGGGCATTTTGCAAATGAGAAAGAAAGAATACAGCAACGCGCTGTATTATCTTGAAAAAGGCATTGAAGTTGAACCCAGCTTTCCATCTAACTATTATTGGGCATCTATAATTTATCAATCTTCTCCAGAAGAAGTTTGGGGAATGATGTATGGCGAAATTTTTATGAATTTGGAACGTAATAGCAAACGTACTGCGAACATGAGCGGTTTGCTTTACAACACCTATAAAAGTGAAATTAAATTTACCAGTGACTCTTCCATTACCGTAAGTTTCAGTAAAAATGCTGATTTAAATAGCAGTTTACTGCTAGATTCGGGTGTTCTAAAACTTCCTTTTGGCATTGGTATTTACGAACCCACGCTGATGTTTTCAATGTTGGGAGTAAAATCAATCGATATTCATTCACTCGACAAAATCAGAAGCAACTTCGTTGAAAACTATTTTAAAAACGGACATGATAAAACGCATCCGAATGTTTTGTTCAGCTATCAAAAACAAATCAAAGACGCAGGTCATATGGAGGCCTACAACCATTGGATTTTGATGAAAGGCAATGAAGATGGTTTTGAAGAATGGAAATCAGCAAACAAAGAAAAATGGGACAATTTCATCACTTGGTTTTCCGACAATAAAATTCAAATTGACGATACGAATAAATTCTACAGAGAGCAATATTAAAAATAATGGGAGTATTATGAAGACTCCAATGATTTTGATTCAGATAAGAAAGCTACACTTTTCAAATCAATTGAAAATCTCGCTCAATTACATACCGCTTTTCTCGAAATTCAAATCGTTCCTCGAATTCCTTTATAATTTGTATTTGACTCTGTGTTAGATCTAGATTTTCTGTTTCGGGGGATGCTAACTCGTGGGTATGAAATAAATTCCTGTAAAAGAACTCCACAGCTTGTCTCAAAAAATGGGTCGAAGGAGATTCCTCGATTCTCAATACGTGTGAAGATTGATTTCCACCGAAATGAATCAAATATCCCCAACCTGAATCAACCAATTTCAGTTTTCTCTTCAATAGATTATTGGCTAAAAATGGGTCATAACCAGCAACAAACTCCCGTGCGAGAATGAACTGTTTTTTCGAATAAAGCAGACTCATACCGGGCAATTTTGCAATCAGATAATCGGTAACTTCTTTTGAATTATCAAAGATATTCCGATCCAATTCCAAAGGAAATTCTAGTTGGCTTCCCCAATGTCTGCAAGCTATTATAAGTGAATTCAACTGATCTTCTGTTGGTTGATTATCTTTTTCATTTACCAATAACGCCCATCGATTCTTGGGGAAGAAATAATTCAGTCGATTTGAGGCCTTTTGAAAATTCATGATTCGAATGCAAAATAGGGAATTTCTTAATGCATTAATCCATTGAACATCTTTCGAAGAATAACATACGAATTCAATTCAAAATAGTTCTCAGAGTTGAATTGGGGTGTGAATTTGAAATCTAATTCCATAAATCCTAAATTTCACACTTTCAAATCGCTATCTATTTTTCAATATTAACACTTGATAATATTACCAATTTTTGGTAACTTCGTAAAAATCATTTGAACCATGGGAAAAAATACATCTATATCATTGGGAAATCATTTTGAAGTTTTTATAGAAACGTCTGTTTCAAATGGCCGATACAATAATGCAAGTGAGGTTGTTCGAGCCGGCCTAAGACTTCTAGAAGAGGAAGAAAACCGTGTTTTGAATTTACGTAATGCAATACAGGAAGGTATAGAAAGTGGACGTGCGCTTGATTTCAATCCAGAAAAACATTTAGAAATTTTAAAGGCCAAACTAAAAAATGGCTAAGTTTTATTTTACCAATAAAGCCGTTGATGATTTGAACCAAATCTGGAATTATACTCTTGAAGCATGGTCTGAAAATCAAGCAGATTTATATTTCAATTTAATTATGAATTCGTGCAAAGAACTATCTTTAAACCCTTTAATTGGAAAATCATACGAAATAATTGACAGTTCAATTCTAGGTTTTAACACAGGTAAACACATTATTTTCTATAGAATTTTAACTGATTCGGAAATCGAAATTGTTAGAATTCTACATGGAATGATGGATTTAAAAAATAATTTCTAATTGAAAACAATACAATTTTTATTACTTCTCAAGTATCAACAAGTCATTAAAATATTCATATTTGAAACAATTTAAATTGCAGAATGCTTAATACCAATTCGACATACAATCACCACATTTCACTATCTTTGAATTATGCGATTGTACCCTACACTTACCTCTTATGGAGCGGCTCAAACCGTTACCGGTTCTAAGCATTTAATAATTACCGTACACGACGAACGAATTCTTCTCGATTGTGGATTGTTTCAGGGAGAAGGTAAGGAAAGCGACGCACTTAATCGCACCTGGGGATTCGATCCTAAAAGCATCGATTACGTTATTTTGTCGCATGCGCACATCGACCACACCGGACTCCTTCCCAAACTGGTTAAAGATGGCTTCACCGGACCCATTTATTGCTCCGAATCCACCAAACACCTGTGCGAAATTATGTTGCTCGATGGTGCACATATTCAAGAATCCGACTTAAAACGCATCAACGCCCGTCGTAAAAAACGCGACGAAGAACCACTCATCCCCTTGTACACTATGGAAGATGCAGTGGAAGCATTGAATTACTTCGAACCCATCCCCACTCAAAAACCAGTAAAAGTGGGACAATCCACCTACGTTACCCTCATCCCCAATGCCCATATTTTGGGAAGTTGCGCGGTGCATTTAAACTTAATCGACATCGAAGGAACGGCCATTAATTTTACGTTTACGGGGGATATTGGTCGCGATTCAGACCTCATTTTCGATGGACCATTTGCATTCCCGCAAAGCGATTATATCGTTTGTGAAAGCACCTATGGCAATCGTCTGCACGACAATGCCTCCGACGCAAAAGAGCAACTATATCAACTGATTCAAGACATTTGCGTTAATAAAAACGGAAAAATTATCATTCCTGCATTTTCGGTAGATCGAACCCAAGAAATCATTTATTTGTTGGATCAATTGGCGTTTGAAAAACGCCTTCCCCATATACCCGTATTTGTGGATTCTCCCCTCAGCGTAAAAGCCACAAACATCATGGCGAAACACCGAGATGAGTTCAATCCAGAAATATTGGAATACATTACCAAAGATGGTGATCCATTTGGTTTCCCTAGTTTGCACTATGTTAGTAAAGTCGAAGATTCCAAGGCCATCAACGATATTCAATCTGCAGCCATCATAATCTCTGCGAGTGGAATGGCTGAGGCGGGCAGAATTAAACATCATATCGCCAACAATATTGAGAATCCCAATAACGCGATTCTCATTGTGGGATACGCAACCCCTTACACCCTGGCCGGTCAATTACTTCAAGGCAAAAACGAGGTGCGAATTTTTGGGGATTTCTTTGCGGTTAACGCGGAAGTACACCGCATGAGCAATTTCAGTGCCCATGCCGATTACAAGGAAATGTTGGAATTTTTAAGCTGCCAAAAACCATCTGAAGTTAAACATGTTTTTTTGGTGCATGGAGATCACGATGCCATGGAATCGTTTCAGTCAAAACTGAAAAATGCTGGTTTCCCAAAAGTAAGTCCGTTGATTTGGGGAGAATCCCGAATCATGAGTCCCAGAAAAGATAGGTAATACGATCAGCGTTTTTTCAATTCCACATATAAACCATTGTGTTTTGGTAAATCCAAGGAATTAACTGGAATATATTCATTTTTCACAACCGTACTATTTTCAAATTTGCTATGTTCAAAAAACACATGCGCACTTGAATCATGATTCTTATTCCACGACATTCGTTCCAACCCATTCAAAACCTGTATCAATGGCCACACCCATAAATACGATAGTATTCCCAGAAGTTTAACTAAGAAATTGGAATGTGACATGGCCATAAAACACATCGAATTCAACTCGTGGGATGCAATCCCCCATTTGCCATAAAGTTTCTGCAATTCCACTACTTTAAAACCACATTCCGACAATAATTTAAGGAGCTCTGGGGTTTTGAAAATATGTTGTCGATTTTGCAGAATTTCATAGTTAGCGAACCGTTGAAACATCCATTTATACAGTCCAAAATGCTGGTGTTGATTCACTGGTATATACAGGATTAAAAGGTCGTTTTGCGACATAATTGCATGTAAATCCGACAAAACCCGATCTGGTTCACTCACATATTGAAGCACACTAAACAGGGTAAAAATGCGATTCGAATTTGCAATAAGTTGGTTTTGGGTTTCAGGTTTCAAGCGCCATTCTAATTCAGTATTATCGAATGATTTACTAAACTTCCCCCAGTCCAGCACCGCCTTTAATTCCTCAGAATTATTTAGATCGCATTGCTGAATTCGGATGGAATCCGCCATGTTTTGCGTTTCCCTAAATTTTTTCATTGAATAAGTCCGCAAAAACTCAATGTTATCGGCCGATTTATCTAACAACAACCTCGCCTTTGCATCCCCCAAGAAAGAAAATTCGCCGTCGCCGGCACCCAAGTCGATCCAAATGGAATTCGAGAAAATGGGATTCAAATCCAAGAGTCTCTTCTTTAAAAATTGGGTTCTTGGATACACAGTTATCTTGAATTTCCAGAGCCAACGTATCCATAAGGGATGCGTGATCAACCACGTTGGATAGGTATGATTGTGGATTTTGCTCATGGTTGGAAATTGGTTTCTCGTTCAAATTAACCACAAAAACAAAAAGTATCCGCTAAATTTGTGGAATGAAACGGAGATTGTCGGTAATTTTATGCTTTTTGAGCTTTTTATTCTTTTCGGGGGATGTTTTTTCTAAGAATCAAGAAAATTTCATTGGAAACTGGAAAGGCGAAATATCCGTTCAGGGAATGAAATTGGAATTGGTATTTAAAATCAATTTCCTGAAAGACCAAGACAAAGATTTGCAATGGCAAACTCGATTGGATGTGCCGGCTCAACGTTTAAAGAACTTTGCTGTTGACCAAACTGTAATTAAAAAGAAAAAAATTCAATTGGTTTTGAATTCCCTCAATGCCGAATTTCAAGGAAAACTAATTGATACAAACACGATAAAAGGAGTTTTCACTCAACGAGGACAGTCATTTGAACTCATATTAACAAAATTTCACGGTGAAGTAAAACCAAAAAATCGTCCACAAACTCCGGTTGGACCTTTTGATTACGTGAGTCGCGACGTGCAATTTTCTAATTCCAGAGGATCGATTCGATTTGCTGGAACGATTACCCATCCCCCAAAATCAACGGAAAATCAACGATTCAAAACCGTAATTTTAATAAGTGGAAGTGGTGCTCAGGATCGCGATGAAACGTTGTTCGACCACAAACCTTTTGCGGTTATTGCCGACCATCTAACGAAAAATGGATACGCCGTTCTACGCGTAGACGATCGTGGAGCAGGGAATACGATTTGCGCTGCTTCCGAGTTGAATTTTACCACGGCAGATTTGGTTTATGATGCCGAAGATTTTGTAAATTTCATGGCCGATACCATTGCCGATTTGAAGCATATTTACCTGATGGGACATTCAGAAGGGAGTGCAATAATTGCCATGTTGGCGGCAAAAAACAATGAATTAAAATTCCCCATCCAGGGAATTATCGGGGTTGGAACACCGTTGGTTGAAGGAATCGAAATCATCAAATACCAGAATGAAGAATCCATGAAAGCTACTCGGTTATCGGACGCTGAAATTCGAGTTTACATGGATTTAGTGTCCGATTTTCTCAATTATAGCAAGGATCTCGGGATAAAAGAACGGAATCAAGGTCGTTCTAAAAATTTACCACTTTCCATTCAAGAATTTGACAGTACCTACAACAGATTGATGAGAAATTGGGAAGAACGAAATTCTCCAAGTACGATCAAACGAATTAAAAAGAAGATGAATAAAATTTCGAAACAGGAATTTGATGCATTAAATCGACAAAGTTTTCAATCCGTTGCTTACAATCGTTGGATGGGTTACTTTTTAGGATTGAATCCGTTTGAATATTGGTCTAATAGTACGGTTAATCGTGTTATAATTAATGGAGAATTGGATTCGCAAGTTCCAGAAAGTCTCACTAAAGAAGCGGCTCAAACCATTCAAAACAATCCCAATTTACAGCAGAAATCCGGTAATAAATTGTTTAAATACATTCTGCTTCCCAAGCACAACCATTTGATGCAGGAGTGCATTAAAGGTACAGTTGACGAATACCAGCAAATTGATCAAACCATGTCGCAACTGTTTTTAGACACGCTATTGTTAGAGTTAAATACCATGCCTTAAAGTGAGTTTTCACCCTGCTCAGGATGTAGTTGAAACATGACTACTACTGGGTGTTCTGAATTTCAGATAATTAAAAATCAATCCGGAAACTCAATTTGTTTAACCCAAAATACAACAGTTTAAACTACTGAATTTCAAACAATTAAAAATCAATCCGGAAACGTTCTCTACGAAGTTCTTGATAGGGCAACGGATTTTGATGATCTTCAGCGAATTGTTTGCGATTTCTAACAATGGCAATTGCATCGTAAATTGCATTTCGCATACTGGTGGTTTCTGCAGTGTTTTTACCAGCCAACCCATAGCCGGTTCCGTGATCGGGACTGGTTCGAACCAAAGGCAAACCGGCGGTGAAGTTCACACCGTCGTAAAAAGCCATAGATTTAAACGGAATTAATCCCTGATCGTGATACATAGCTAGAACAGCATCGAATTGTTTGT
This sequence comes from Chitinophaga pinensis, assembly GCA_945890895.1. Classification (GTDB taxonomy): domain Bacteria; phylum Bacteroidota; class Bacteroidia; order NS11-12g; family UBA955; genus VMCP01. The sequence continues at coordinate 14,188 of CAMDDG010000056.1, forward strand.
ATTGTCCGCTTCCGAAGAAACTATCGGCAGAATATGGACCATACACCAATCTACCTTGGTCAAATACTTTTTTTACTGCGGGAATGATGATATCCTGCTCTTCTTTGCCCAACAATCCATTGTCGCCAGCATGTGGATTCAAACCCAACACTGCGATACGAGGTTTGATTCGATTAAAATCTTCTCGTAGAGAGTTATAAACCACATCC
>CAMDDG010000057.1 GCA_945890895.1 Chitinophaga pinensis
CAACTTTCGTTTATGTAATAAATGCGTAAAACTAACTCGCAATACACCTAAGCCATAAATCACGCTTCTCTTAAAATTAATTGACGACGCTTCTTCAAAGTATTTAGTAGGACAGGTTACTTCACCAATCTCGTAGCCTTTCATGAAAATCTGAGAGGTGATTTCATTGTCGAATACAAAATCATCACTGCATTTGTTGTAATCAACCGATTTTAAAACATCTGCAGAAAAAGCCCTGTAACCCGTATGATATTCAGATAAATGTTGTCCGATTAGGATATTTTGAAATGAAGTTAAAAGCCGATTTGCAATGTATTTATATTTTGGCATTCCGCCTTTCAGCGCGCCAATTCCCAAAATTCGGGAACCATAAACCACCGGATAAACACCATTTGCAATGATATAACACATGCTTTCCAATAGTTTAGGCGTGTATTGATAATCGGGGTGTAACATGATTATTATATCCGCACCCAAATCCAAAGCTGTATTATAACAACTTTTTTGGTTTCCACCATAACCCTTGTTATTTTGATGGTTAACAATGTGATTAATGCCTAAATTCTTTGCAACTTCTACTGTTAAATCGCTGCTTTTATCGTCGACCAAAACCACATCGTCAACTATGTCGAAGGGTATTTCATTGTAGGTTTGTTCAAGTGTTAATGCCGCATTGTATGCCGGTAAAACCACTATGATTTTTTTTCCGCGAATCATTCAACGTTCAAAGGTAGTACAATGTTTCCTTGGTTGTGGCGAATTTCGATGAAATACAGTCCAGCAGGTAGGCTTTTTTGAATTTCTAATTTCAATTCAAGGGTATTGTTTTGAAGTTTGTTAAATTGGTTCCAAACTTGGATGGATTTTCCATTTAAATCGCGTAATTCAATTTGACTTAGCTTTGCAATTGAAGGTAAATGAATCAGATGAATTTCGGAATTTTGGATCGGATTGGGAGCTAATTTTACGTGATTCCAAGCCGACAATAATTCGGAAGAATTGGTGTGACTGTGAATCGGGTCAACTTGGTCGTTAGGCGTAATTCTGATTTCAAAACGATTTGCATTGTTTCCTTGAGGGATGCTCGTGTTGTACGTATAAATAAATTCCTGATCCCCTTGAATTGGCAGGGAATTGTTGGTGGCGAAATCGAATAATTCTAAATTCTGATTCTTTAAACCTAATGTCTGAATTCTCAATTCATAATTTTGAGCCCGATATTGAGTGATATTTATAGGGAATTTTTGTTGGTTTTTGGGGATATTCACACAGTTCAAGGCCAAAAGATTTCCGTTTTGATTGAATCCAATCATTTCATCTAAATTCTTGATCTTTTTAGCATCCAAATCTGTGATGGAATCCGAATGCGTTGGCGAAAAACGCAAAGCCGCTGCATCGGCAATAACTTGACTGTCTAAATTAATCAAAGTTATATTTAATCGATCGGTATTTGCACCGGGAATTTCCATTAAACTACTGGTAGCAAAGGTTCCGGAGGTATACTTGGATGATTCGGTAAAAGTAATCGAAGGAGCCGCCGTGGCATTGGCAGAAGTTTTGATGAAAAATCCTTGACCGGGTTGCAAGTATTTGTTTGCAGATGATCCACTCGGTGTAACGGTATTGGAAGATACTTCTACCAAAACATACGAACCTCTCGAGTTGATAAAAGGATCCCACACCCACACATTGTTATAAGCTAAATTGGTGTTGCCCGATGTTAATATTTGCGACAAGTCCACCGCGCATTGATACGGATTTACAATGAAATTATCAGCATTTGGTGTCGCACTTAAATTGTTAAACGAATAACTTCCGGTGTGCAATGTCCCAGTTGCTCGTAATGTTGTATTGGTTGGCGTTGGGAAGTTATCACCTTGATAAATATTCACGGAACGACTTCCTCGAATCATCAATCTATAAGGGGTTCCCACCGATAATGTAGCACTGTTGGTGTTCAAAATAGAACTCCAGTTTTGTGTGCTATTAGAGAAGGTAAACAAGGACGGATTTCCGGATAATGTAGCATCTAAGCCATCGGCTCCTGATTTAGAACCGGTAATGTGTGTTCCAAAACCGGGATTGGGGTCGTCTGTCCAATCGGATCCGTTTTCTTGCCAATTTTGGTGGATGCTTGTGGAAGTATTTACGGTTGAACCGATAAAACGGAATGATCGTTTTGCAGGTACATATTTTTCAACGGTTACATTGCCGTTGATGGAAGTTCCACTTGCTGGTACGCTGGCCAATTGTGCGGTATAGTTGGCATTGCTCTTAAAGGTTAAATAATTATTGGTGTTTAAGGTTCCAGCTGTTAATGTTAATAAGCGAGTTAAGTTAGTTGTTCCTTGCAACGTAACACTCGCAGAATTGTTGATGGTTAACTTGGCAACTTCGTTGTTCACTAAAGAACCTGTGGGCAGGGATTGAGCCGAGCTTCCCCCGAAAACCAAGGTAGAATTACCATCGGTAGCATCTAAATTGTTATTGGATAGAGTGAGTGCGCCTCGAACGGTCAATGTACGATTGTTCAAATCGAAAATATGGCTGGCGGTGTTGCCGCTAATGGTGATGTTGCCCAATACGGGATCAACATCCAATTCGCATTTACGAGTTGGATTGCTCGATGTTTTGAATGAAATATTGGCGCCAGTGTGGGGAATACAGCCTTCTACCCAGTTGGATGCTGTATTGTATGCAGTTGAAGTATTTCCTTCCCAAGTGTAAGTAGTGTTGACGGTGATGGTACCTGATGTTGAATTTGCGGTAGGACAGGTTCCATTTTTAACTACCGCTCGGTAATAGCGGGTAGCAATGAGATTTGAAACCGATTGGGTAGCTGAAGTGTTAACCACATCTACCGGACTACTGAAGTTGGAAGCCGAGGAATATTGCCATTTTTGAACAGAGCCGGTTCTACCAGATAGAGTCAATGTAGTAGAATTGGTTCCATAACAAACGGTTTGACTGCCTGAAATTGTACCACCAACAGACTCAGCATCCACTTGCATAGAAACAACCACAGAAGTGTCGGAAATGGTGCATCCAGAAGCATTGGGGTCAGAAACAATACAGAAATAATATTTAGTACCTGTAGAATTTACGGGTGGAGTGTAAGAACTCGATGTAGCACCTGAAATAATCGTTGCGTTAGATACCGAATTGGTGGTATTAGTGAACCATTGGTAGGAAGGAGCATTTCCTAATGCATTTACAGATAATGCGGTAGGTGAGGTGTTGATGCATGTTTGTCCAGAAACGGGTTCAGCGCTTATTCTTACATTCAAATAAGCTGGGTCAGACAAAATAGATCCGAAATTATTGGTGATTTCACAAACATATTCACCGAAATCCGATGCAGAAATAGAAGAAATAACCAAGGTGCTTGAAGTGGCCCCGGAAATAGAACCACCGTTGGAAATATTATTTCCATTTTTCTTCCATTGATACGTAATTGTACCTCCCGAAGCACCTACTGAAGCAGGGTTGCTTGCAGAAACAGAAAAAGTGGCGGATGTTCCCGCACCAGCGCACGTTGTGGTACTCACCGGCTGACTGGAAACAGAGGCGGTTGGAATTACAAATGTGTTTGAATTGTATGCTACGAATGCATAATCTGCTACTCCGCCCGGTTGAAAAATCAAGGTTTTGCAATTCGAATAATTATTCGCATCAATTCCAAAATCAGAAAGCTTGTATGCAAATAGGCGAATTGGGCGAGTTGAATACGTGCCATTGTTAAAAACGGTAGCAGTTACAGCGTCGTTGTTTGAGATGGTGTTGTTGGTTGCTGAATTTAAATTCCATAGATCCAAGTAATAAGTTCCCAATACCGGTAAATCTGTAGCGGTTGCACTTAAAATATTACCTACTCGATTTCCATTAATATCTTCAAACCAAAATTGGTCAATACTTCCGGATGAAGGATCTGCAACTTGCGTAATTAGGATGTCGGGTTCGGAGTCCGATATTTTTGAAGAAGAAATATTCGTTACAGTAAATTCAATTTGATTGGTGAAATTGGCAATTCCGGTTCCGATGTCTAATCCGCGCTTACCGTCGATCAAAACGTCTTTGATTTTCTTGTTGGGATTGATAGCCGTTGCATTGGTTCCATCGTTTTTTGAAGCATAGAGAAGTACGGAACTGGATCCCGATCCGCTTAAATTATTTACTGGAAAAGCATTCCAAGCAGAGCTTGTGAAAGTAATTGAATTTGCCGTAAGTGTGCTATCCGAAACGCTAGTAGAATAAACCGTATTTCCGTATTTGAAAGCCAATAAATTGTGAGAAAGGTCAGGGTTCGTATTGTTTGAGGAGGAAGTTCCCGAAGTCCAAAATCCCGAAAAATCAGTGTAAAGACGGTCAATGGTCTCTATGTAAATAAAGCCCGATCGAGTTGCTGTACCTGATCCAGTTACAACAGTTACGTCTCCTGTTATAGCACCTGTTGGAACAGTTGCAGTTATTTGAGAGGCCGAGTTTACCGTAAATGAAGTAGCATTTACCCCACCGAACCGCACTGCAGTTGTGGTGGTGAATCCAGTTCCAGAGATCACGACATTTTTTCCTGCAAGCTGACTAACGGGCAAAAATCCAGTAATAGTTTGTCCAGAAAGGGTGAATGTAAAACAACCTAGAAATAATCCAAGTAAAGAGCGTTTAATTTGTTGAAGTGAAAGTATTTTGGTTAATCCAGATTTGAATACCATAAGTGAAATCAAAGTTTGAAAAAAGTCGATATCAAAAATACACAGATTTTTTAGTATTACCGTATTGAAGGGTATGGTTAGGATTGGATTTTTGGACTAAATGCAAAAAAAATCCGAATTAATGACAAAATGTGACTATTCTGTGCTCGCCTTGCGGTTAGTAATTAAACAAAGGCACCTATAATTTACGCTAAAAAAAACAAGAATGATACTTTTTTTTAAGTTTGAAAAAACCTGTATAATTTTTGAATATGCTGTTCTATAAATTTTCAGTAACAGCAATATCAGCAACATTGGTCATCATCAATATGTCAATGGAATTTTGAAAATCAGGGTCAATGTTTATGCCAACACAATACGCTTTCTGATCTACGTATCGTTTAAATAGCATGGGGGTTTTTGCGCCATTCGGTTCAATACATTCTATGATTTTGTCCATGCGTTTGATATCATCGGGATGTGAATTTGCAATCCAATCTTCAATCAAAGCATTGTGCTTTAATTTGAGTGGATGAAATGCTTTAAAGTGTTTGGCTCTTTCGGGATTAGAGAAGTGTTTCCATAAAAAGCCCGTAATTAACAGCTTGGAATAATCGTGAAATGTATTGGGTAAGCTCGTTTGTCCGATCAAATATTTGATGTCTGGATGTTTTTGTACTACCCAAGTTATACCCTGCCAAAGCATGAATAACGGAAATGCCTTTTGTTGATACGCGGGTGCAACAAATGCTCTTCCCATAACCATCGATTCACTCAATAATTCTTCAACTCGAAGATTTCTTTCATAGAAATCGTAAAGTATATTATGGTAGTTGGGGTCTTTATGTAATTCAGGACCAATGCCCAGCCTGTAAGCTCCAACCAGTTTTTCGCCTTCAGAATCCCATAAAATTAAATGCTTAAAATCCCTATCGTAAGAATCCAGGTCTCTACATTTTCCTGAACCTTCATTTACATTCCTAAAGGTTAATTCTCGTAATCTGCCAATTTCTAATAAGGTATTGGGGGATTCTGCTTGACTGGTTAAGAAAATTTGGTTGGCTCCTTTGGAAATAATGGGTTCACCTAAATTTTGAATCTCCAATTTGATCTTGGGTGCGTCGATTTCGTCCGCAATTGGTTCAAATTCAGTTTGGGTTAATTGAGGTATGAATCGCTTGAAATCAATGCTATTTGTTTTTCGACTCATGAGTCGAATTTTTAATTCTAAGTCATTAATAGAATGTTCGTCGGATGCTCGAAAAGCTTTGCCAATAACCGAATAAATGGGCCTGCGATTTCTCTTTAAACTTTCTCGAGCAAGAAGTGCGTTTTTGAGTTCCGGATTAATCTGACTTAATCGATAAAAAAGTATACTGTTTTTTCCGCTAATGGCCCAAGGCAGAACTTGGCCTTTGTTTTTTAATATTATTTTTTTAACGGTTGGATGCCAAAAATTGTCTGAAAATCGCTTGAAAATTTGCCTGTTGGTGTCAACTTCATTGTTCGAAAACAATACCAAACAATGTCCTTCTTCAAGCCAATCGAGTGCTTCCTTTAAAGCCATTGCGTTTAAGTTTACTTGATTGGGACCAGAATGAATTCCAATAGTATAATCTTTTAAAACGTCATTGGGATAGGTGTCGATATCAACTATCAGTTTTACATCTCTTCTTTTCTTTAATACAATATCTAATATTAACAATCCATCGGGAATGCCAGTTGGGTGATTGGCTAATACAATTAAACTTCCTTCTGTGGGTATTCTATCGATATGGTTTTGGGAAATATAGTGTTTAACTCCAGAATGTATTTTGTATTGAACTAAAAATTGGTCAATATTCAGATTTCCCCAAGCATCGAAAACCCGTTTTGCTTTTCTTTCCCCTAAAAGCTGCGACATAATCGTTTTACGAGTATTTTGAAGCAACACTTTGGGTGTTGAATACGAAGGGAATGTAAATTTTCTTGAAGGTAATTTATTCATATTGAGTTGGGAAAAGTTTACTATTTGTAATTCTGCAAACGCTAAACAGCGGGAAAATAAACAAAAAAATCAAGCTAAAGAAAATTTGTTGACTAAAGACAAATTCAAAAGGATGAAACCAATGGATTTTTATATATTGCGAAATGCTTCGATTGAATACGTTTATTCGATTTATTTTATTTATACTTATTTCCTTTAGTAAAAATGGTTTTTCTCAAACAGCTCGAGAAGTTGGAGTAGAAATAAAGGCAACCTTGATTTCCAAAAAATACTTGAAGCTAAGTTGGCTGCAACAGTCAGGTTCTACCAAGTATGAAGTTTTTTCAAAATCTTCTAATTTAAAAGATTGGGATTTATTGGCTACTTTAAGTGGTGCTGATACTAGTTTTGTGGATACCACGTATGTTTTAGGATCTGTAAAGGAATATCGAGTTTCCAGAACATCCACTAATTATACGGGTTTTACTGGAAATGGATATATCCTATCTGGATTTGAAGTCCCGGCAACTAGCCATTTTGGAATTGTGCTGGTAGTAATTGATTCCAATTATATGCTTCCCCTGAAAAAAGAAATAAATGAGTATTTGGATCAAATTCAAAATGAAGGATACCAAATAATCACTCATTATGTATCAAGAAATGCCAAAATTAGCGATATTAAAAATTGGATATTTCAAAAATGGTTAACCGATAGTAATTCGATTAAATCAATATTTTTGCTTGGAAGAGTTCCAGTGCCTTACAGTGGTTATTTTAGGCCCGATGGTCATACAGATCATACAGGAGCCTGGGCTGCTGATTTGTATTATGGGAATTTTTATTCCGCATGGACTGATGCCACCGTGAATAATTCGCAAGCCACCTACAAACGGAATCACAATACACCCGGAGATGGAAAATTCGATGTTTCTAGAGTGAATCCAACGGGTACATCAGCAGATAAAATTCAATACCAACAAATTCCCGTGGGTAGAGTTGATTTATTTGATATGCCTGATTTTGGAAACGATACAATGTTGATTAAACATTATTTAAAAAAAGCATTGGCATATAGAACTGGCACAGTCAAATTTGAAAATAGGGCATTGGTTGATGATCATTTCGGATACAATAATTCTGAAGCATTTGCTTCGGGTGGATTCAGGAATTTCTCCCCGTTTACGCGAGCAATTATTTCTACTGATGATTATCGAACCAAACTGAAATCAGAAAAGTATCTGTTGAGTTATGGCTGTGGTCCAGGTTCCTATACATCGGCGTCGGGGATTTCTACAACCGCCGATTTTGTAAATGATAGCCTACTTAATCCATTTAATTTGACATTTGGAAGCTATTTTGGCGATTGGGATAATTCGAATAACTTCTTAAGAGCACCATTAGCCAGTAAGGGATGGGGATTGATGAGTGTTTGGAGCGGTAGACCCTATTGGTCAATACATGAGTGTGCCTTGGGACTGCCATTGTATAAAGCAGTGTTAACCACGAATAATTCATATAATGTTTATAATTCTGCGAGTTTTATCAGTGGGGTGCATGTAGCTTTAATGGGAGATCCTACTCTAAGAATGTTTGTTGTGGTAAATGTGCGTCGTTTTAGCACGAATGCCAATTGCAATCAAGAAGTGGAAATAAAATGGAAGTCAAACCCGGATGCAGATTCTTTGTATTTAGAAGAGTATCAAACACAAACTAAAACATGGAAACTAATCCAAAAGTTGTTACCCCAAGATTCAATAGCTACTATTAAATTTCCCAAAGGAAAACATCTGTTCTCATTGAGGTATTTGCAATTAATGAATTCTGCCTCTGGTACCTGGTGGCAATGGGGTGCAAGAGATACTTTTTCAGTTGAAATTGATTCATTTCCCAACAGTAGAATAACCGGCGATATTCAAAATCGCTATTGTGCCCTTAAGACCTATTATTTTCAAGACTCTTCTAGTTTTGAGAATGGAGAATTGAGTAGTTGGGAGAGTGCAGGTTATCATTATGATACTGTGAGTAATGTGACATTTTATTCTACCAATTACGCATACGGTGGATATACCGATTATTTATTATTGCATCGATGGTCTAAAACAGGCTGTTATCGGGTGGATACCATAGTGATTCAATTAAATAATAGTCGTATTGATTTGTTGACTTCATTGGATTCTGTTTGCAGCGGTAAGGAAGTAGCCTTAACTTATAAAACTCAACTTAATGGCGCAAAATGGTTGGTAAATGGTACGTTTGAAACCAGCGATTCAATACTGAATTTATTAGGTAAGCCCCCAGGTAGTTATGAAGTAGAACTTACAGCTCGTGATTCAAATGATTGTTATATGGCAGGGAAGGACACGATGCATATTTTAAAATCACCCATAAAGCCGGTTATTCGGATAATTCAAAATTCAGGAAAAATAGGCGATACCGTAAAATTAGAGGTACTTCAAATTGCAGACTTATATGAATTTAATTGGTTAGGAAACAATCAATTGAGCTCAAGTAACCAATTGGTATTCGTGCCTCAAACTACAGGAGAAATTGTGATCGAATGTAAATTGATCAATCAGAATGGGTGTGAATCGGATACTGGGATTTTGAAGATGAATTTTATGGTGAATGAGTCAAATTTACTTTCAAAATCTAGCCTATCTTGGTTTCCCAATCCAGTAGCTCCAGGTGAAGTGCTTCGGTTGGAAATACCTACTGAAATGTTCGCAGAAAATAGTTCATTGAATATAATTTGTCGTGATATTTCGGGACGTGAAATTGCGAAATTGAATTTTTTGGAGTCAGACAAATTGTCGAATAAATTATTAAATTCAACGCAATTTTTAGGTAATTACAAGAGGTTTTTACATGCTGTTGTGCCGGAAAATTTAGAGGGTTTGTATTTCTTGGAAATGAATGGTCAAATCATTGGAAAATTGATTGTATCTGATTTGAATTAATATTCTTGGAGCTGAATTATTCTTTTACTGGCTATTCTAATTTGATTTTTTGGGTTCTCGGGGGATGCGAATTCTGATTTTGATTGCATTTGTTTACTCAAAGGAAAAAGTATTAGAATTTGGTTGATGCTCTAATAAATTAGAAATAGTATGGTACGCTAAAAATATTTTTAGTCTCGATTTGTGATGCTTATGCCTTTGCTGAGTGCGTTTGTCGAATGAATTGAAATCATATCCAGAAATATGTTATGAATCAATTATTTTAGTTCCTTTAAATTAAGCCAAAAGTAGTTTTAGTTTTAGTAGAAGAAAGTTTAATAATACAACTATATGAATAACATTGCATTGATGAGAGTAAGCTGCAGTAGTAATGTAAAAATTGCTTCGATCCAAAAAATGGGATGGCTAAAATTGATGAGTTTAGTCTTATTGTTTGGGCTATCAAGTTCTGTGTTGGCTCAAAGGATTGCCATGATAGATATTAAATCAACCGATGAAGAGTTCGTTGCGAATTTTAGTAAAGCCGGAATGAAGTTGATATCCCGAAACGAAAAGAAAATCGTTATGGAAGGCGTATTAAATCAAGAACCCATGTACATGGAGGTTGATTTGACGCCCATTTCTCATTTGGTTTACAGAGTTACAGTAACGCATAAAACGTTGTTTACATCCCCCAAAAACAAAGTAAAATGGAAGGAAGCAAAATCTGCTTTTGAATCCAGGAAGTTGAAATTGGTAAATCGTTATGGTGCCATTTATAAGGAAGAATACAAATTGGAAAAACCATTTAAGGATGGGAAAGGCAAGGAATTAAAAGCCATAGAATTAGGTAAGGGAAAGTGGTATGCCGATTGGGGAGATATGCAGTATTTTCAAAACCTGCGGTTGACAATTCGATTAAATGGAGATGGCAATGTTTTAGTGGAATATTGGGTGAAAGACGCGCATTTTAAATTTTTAGAAGAAGAAAAGTTAACCCAAAATCAGTTGTAGTTATTAAAAACTATAATAATATTAGTTAAAATGAGTACTTATAGTCATTTAATTGTCATGATATTGCATTTTGTGTAAAATAATTGCAATAAACTATAATCGTGGTTATTGAAAACTATAATTATGATTGTTGAATGATGTATTTTTCCGGTGTTTAACTGTAAAAAAACATCATTTATGAGAAAAAACTACAAAAAACTATCATTGCTTTCTAAGTGGGTAATGTGCTTACTGACAGCAGGGACTTATTCTACCTTAGATGCGCAGTTATCGGGAACGGTAACCTTAGGAACCTCAGGTACCTACACAAGTTGGTCGGCCTTAGCTACAGCCTTGAACAATAATGGGGTTAATGGAGCACTTACCATTAATGTAACGAGTGATTTGTCGGAAACAAACACAGTTACCTTCAATCAACATAGCTCAAACCCAACTACCTCAACAAATACAATAACGGTGAATGGTAATGGGTACAAGTTCAATAGCGCAGCAACCAATGCTGGTATTGTTTTAAATGGAATTGATTATGTAAAGTTTCAGGGATTGGTATTACAGAAAACAGGAACTGGAACTGCACAATTTGGATTTTTATTAACGGGTGGTGCTGATTATAACACCATTGAAAAATGTACGATTGAATATACCAATTTAAGCACAGGTACAACAGCGGGTGGCGCTTATATTGCAATTACTAACAGTACAACTAGTGCAACTTCGAATGGAACTACCGTTTATCCTGGTAGATTTAATGTGTTTAATAACAATTTACTTAGAACAACCAATGTTAGTAGTCCTGGTCCTTCTTATGGTATTATAATTAAGGGAGCAACCTCAATTTATACAAATACGCCATCAGATAATTCTGTTACTAACAACACCATTGAGAATTTTAATTTTCAGGCAATTCATACCAATTACACAAATGGTGATCAGTTGCTGAATAATGATATTTCACGGGCAAATTCTTCTTTGAATAATGGAGCTACTAGCGTTTCGGTTATTTATGCGTATTACACCTATGGGACCAATCGCGCAACTCGAATTAGTTCTAATTATATTCATGATTTACCGTTCAAGGGTGCAACTGCTGGATATACCAGTACTTTTAATGGTATCAATGCTTGGTACAACTACGGATCAAGCAGTTTGTATTTCGACATGACAGAAAATAGATTTGAAAATATCGTAACCAATGCTACGAGTTATTACATTTATTCTTGGTATATCTATTGGACGAATATGTCGAGTAATTCAATAGAAAATTGCCGTTCATTGGGTACCTCTGCACATTACGGATTTTATACATATTACGCATACAATGATTTGATCATGAATGATTTGGTGTATCGTAATAATTTTACCAAGGGATCCACATATTGGAGTTATCATTTCTTCGCTGATAAAGTTACTTGTAAGAGAAATGTTTACAAACACAATACAACAGCAGACGGATCTACTGGCATAACCTATGGTATATATATTTATAAGCGAAACAGTACGGCAAACGTTGATGATATTTCTGAGAATGTTTTGGATTCGAATATCTTGGGTTCTACAGCGTACATGACTTATTTGTTTTATGTGAATGGATATATTAACAAAAATAAAATCACAAACAATCAAATTTTCAATGCCAATAATTCCAGTTACAATGGTTATTTATATGGTTTGATGATACCTTATTTCTTAAACATGCAGTGCAACAATAATTTGATTGCGAATAACTGGGGAGCTTCTGGCATGTTTGGCATTTATGGATACTCTTATGTTAGTGGAAGTTTAAGAGCAGAAATGCGTCAGAATACAATTTATGCAGACGTTTCTAAAACTCGCAATACTTTCAATTATAATTATGGATTGTATTTTCTTCCTTATTATCACACGGATATTGCAGTTGATGGTAATGTTGTTGACATGCAAAACGGGTATTATGTTTATCCTGTCTATGCATTTAACTTGAATGGATCTCAGAATTTTAAATCGTGGGACTATAATACGTACTGGATACGTAATTTTACGTTCCAATATTGGTATTGCAACAATGGAAATGCATCTGATTTTACGGGTTGGAAAAACTTGGGTTTTGCTGGGAATAATGAAAATTTTTTGAATCCAAGCTGGGCGGAAATTGGAAAAACAGATTATCGTTCGAATGCATTTGAAACTCAAAATAACGTCCCCAGATTGGATCCAATCTGGCCAATCGGTTCATCTGTGAATTCTGAGGATGTGAATTTAAAACCGAGAAACAGTGTACGTTCAGATCGAGGGGCAGTTGAGAATTTCATGAATATTACGAATCTAAGAACCGATTTTACTATTGCAAATACTGTTTGTGCAGGTAGTGAGTTTTCAACAAACATTTATTTAAAAAATAACTTCGTTGATACCATATATGGGTTCAATGTAAGCTTTGGTGCTGTTGGAAGTGGTCCTCGAGTGTTCCAAAAAGTAAATTCAAGAATTTTACCAGGAGACTCCACCGAGGTAAAGATTTCTGCTCCTTTGGTGTTAACTGTTGCAGGTGATTATAAGTTAGCTGTATATGTAGACGCGGCTGATGATTTTATGCAAGACGATTCAATTTATTTTGAGACTAAAGTTCTGGAAGCTCCAGGCGGTGCTAATTTTAATACTTCTTCATCTGCTGTAACGCAGGCAATTTATCAACGTGCACGTCCTAATGACATTACTATTCTTAACAATCCTGTAGTTTATGATATTCCAGCGCCCCGAAAATATAGCAATTCATCATACAACTCATCGCCAACAGGAGATTGGATGGCTGAAGTGACCGCTATGACTCAAACCAAACGTGTTATTTCGGGCGCAAGTATTACATCTCCGTCTGCCAACAGTAACTTAAAGGTAATTTTTAAAACCACTGATAAAGACTTGGAGGATTCCATGATAACGTTGGTATTAAGAATTTATGATCATAACAATGGTTGTGATACGTTTATTCAAAGAAATATTTTCATTTATCCTTCTATTACGCCGTTGTTTAATTTTCCAAATCAGATTTGTGAAGGTCAGGATGTGCTTTTTGAAAATATTTCTAAAGTTAAGTCAGGTGGAATGGAGTTTAAATGGAACTTTGGTACGGGTAACGTAGCTGATACAACTGATGCCCCTGAACCAGTGTTTTCATTTGGAAAAAGTGGTACGTATAAAGTAAAACTTACAGCGAAAACTATCCCCCATTTTTTTAAGTTTGACACCATCATCGATGTTACTGTGAATCCAATCCCTTCAGTGTCTTTCACAAAAAACAATGCGTGTGAAGGAGATAATATTGTATTCAAAAATAATACGATTCCGAATTCCGCTAAATTTAACTGGACATTTGGAGACGGAACTACATCCACAGCTACTAATCCAACCAAGAAATATTCTAAAGCAGGTCAATTTAACGTTGAATTAACGGCAGATTTGAATGGTTGTATTGCTACTCAAAGTCGTAAAGTGTATCAGTTCACACGTCCATCAGCTAACTTTGATAAGGTAGATGGATCTTGCGATAACGACGAATTTGAATTCAATAACAAAACAACCGTTACTGCCGGTTTATTTGGTAACAATTGGAATTTCGATGATAACGGAAACGTATCTACGGATTTGAATCCTACTCATGATTTCCAAACTGCCGGTAACAAAAACGTTAAATTGGTAGTTACTTCTGAGTT
>CAMDDG010000058.1 GCA_945890895.1 Chitinophaga pinensis
CAAGAAAAGAACGTATTCAAATATTTAGTAGTCTGGTGCTTAATCTTAGGGAGGATAATAGTATTTTAATACCCATTGATTTTGATATATTCATACCAGAAATAATGGTAGCTATTGTACAACAATTTAATCTTGATATAATTGATATTGAACAAAAACTATACTATTTGAGGAATATGATTCAAGACGAAGTAGCTCATTTTCAGTTATTCCATCAGATACTGATTAAAGAATATTTCCTCGAAAGAAAAGAAGCTGGAGTACTTGTGAATGAACTCCCAAATGAAATATTTGATTTCCAATGGGCTATTGACATAAAAAATCAACTTCCAAACTAATGCCCCACCTCGAACCTACATACCTCCGCTACATCTATGATGGCCTGATCAAAGGAAGCATCCATCCAGAGAATGCTGCTGAGTTGCCAGATGGTCTCATTGGCATGTACGAAGAAGCTTTCGACGAGCGTACTTCAGTAATCGAACGCCAAAAACTACTGCAGCGTTTTGCCATTTGGGCACTTTTAAAGAAAGAAGTGAGTGCAGCATTCGTTGCCAAAGTATTAGGTGAAACCGAAGATGATATCCAAGAATTCATTTCCACCTTCAGTGCCTGGTTCAACAGCCCAGAGAGTGGCAAATACCAATTATACCACGAGCGTTTGAAAGTGTATCTGTTGCAGAAGTTGAGTGAGGGGGAGGTTCATACACTACATGAGAAACTGATTACTCGTCTAGAAAGAGCCATCGAAGCACAAAAAGCGGATGAGTTTGAGTGGTATGGGTTGGAGTTTTTGGGATATCACTATTCAATTAAAAGTAAATCAACGAAAGATTCAAAAATTGCCAGTGATATTTTTAACCTGTTTTATGAATTCCAATCATCAAAGAAGATTCTCAAAAGGCAGCAGAAATTATCCAATACTTATAAGTGGTCAAAAGTAAACCTTCATCTTTTGAGTGAATTGGGGATTATTTTTGAGTCAAATAAAATATTGAACATTGCAGACATAGCTTGTCAAATTCATAAAGAAGAATATGACATTATTGAACAATTAGACAAGCTATTGATTGGTGGAAA
This sequence comes from Chitinophaga pinensis, assembly GCA_945890895.1. Lineage (GTDB taxonomy): Bacteria > Bacteroidota > Bacteroidia > NS11-12g > UBA955 > VMCP01. The sequence goes on from CAMDDG010000058.1 coordinate 1,081, forward strand.
TTATAGACATGCAATGGATTTAGTTTATGAACTTCAAGCAGATGAGTTAGAATTAATTGAAATAAAGATTTATCATTTATTATTTGTTCTGTTTTACTGCGAGGATGAAAATACTATTAAAAACGCTGTTTTCATTCTTGAAGATTTATTGTCTAAAAATGCGGGTGAATTGTTCGATTTGGAAGAAGATATTCTTCGTAACGTCGGAGAACCGGAAACTCTAATTTTTTCAATTTGTACGAAATTAGAACGTTTTGGGTTTTCTTCAGATTTTGTTATTCAAAGTTGTAATAATTGGGAATCAAGGGAATTATTTTCAGATTCCGGTAAAAATTTAATTGAAAATAGAAGCATTATTGATGGACTAAAGTCATTAATAATTAAAAGAAACAGTGACTTTTATTCTTTCGATATTGAATTTGAAAAGTCTGAAAAGTTCACCGAAAACTACTTAAAGACTTTAGAATTATTGGAGTCTTTACATAATTTCAATGACGAGGCTGAGGTATTCCATTTTTTTATTTCAAATAAAGATGAGTTTAATTCTTCGAATGCATACTCATTAGTAAAATGCTTTAAATCCTTTAAATATCAAAATTTAAAGGATATTTTGGTAGATAAATTTTGGGAAATATTAATTCTTGACATAGATTTAATTGATTGGATATTCGCAATATCAAATAGTATCACCCTAAATAGATTAACATTTAGTAAGTCAGAAGTTTTATATGAAATATCCTTAATTAGTCAATCCCCGAAAATATTGGATTCTTGCAGAACAATAATTGAAATAAGAAATCAAAAGGATTCTATAAAAGAATTAGACATTTCTTTTTGTAGTAAATTTGATTTATCATTTGAATTCAAATTTCTTTGCTTACAATCAACACTAAATCCTGAACAAATAAGAGATTGTTTAAAGTTAAAGTATTGTTATTTTATAGAATTATTCGAATCGAACATTGAAACAGATATTTTAAACTATAATATTGACATTTTAGAAGAGTTCGTGGCATTTTGCACCTTTTGCAAACAAAATTATAGTGAACTTATTGATGAGCTGATTACTTGTCTTGTTAAGAATCTTGGGCACTATGAGAAGTGGCAATTTGATGAAAATTTGTTCTTTTTAATCGACGAAATGAACAAAAAGAACCTATCAATTGAGGCTTACAAAATCTTGGATGTGATGGAAACTTTATTGATTCAAAAAGTTACTCTAATGAAGTCATTCGCGAACTGGACATTCTTTAATAATCATTCATTGTCATTTAAAAGTGAAAATCTTGCATTCATAAAAAATGAACATCGACAGTATATTATCCTCGGTTGGTTGAAAGATGGTTACGGTTCTGTGTCATTTGATTTAAATGTCGGAAATGAATTGCCTTACGTACCAAATTCGCTTATCAATGAAAGTTTATTTTTAGAAAATCAAATATTTATAATTGGTAGGCCAGACATACTTAAAATATTTTCATTGAAAATTATTAAGGAAGAAAATAATATAGAAAAGATGAAATCATTTTTCCCCTTTATTTACAGTGCTCAAGAAAACTCTAATTAAACAATATGCAAAAAATTAAACACAAATTTTACAATAATCCACTTCCGACATGGGAGTGCAAGACCCTAATTCTAGGTACATTCAATCCGGAAATTGGTTCCAATGCTGATTATTACTATGGACGAATTCGACCAACTGGTGGTTGGAGCAATCGATTTTGGCCAGCAGTTAATTCTTATCTCGATGCCAATTGTCCAGAAATTCCGCTGGCTGAAAAAGGAGATTTAAATTCAAAAGTCAGAATAATGTCTAAGTTCAAATTTGGATGCGTAGATATTGTTTCTTGTATTGAATGCAAGAATGAGGAAGATATTACAGGAAACGGTTTCACGGATACAGCAATTTTTCATCCACATAACAAGGTTTATTTTAATACGGAGTTGATTATTGATTTTATCAATACTAAGGGAATAAAAAAGGTTATTTCTAGTTTCGGTAAAGGAACTTCACTGAATCAAAGTGCTTTGGATGAAATAGATAACATTAAAATGGCATGTACAAAAGTTGAATTTCATTTATTTGATTTACCTGCCTTCGGAAGACCAATGAAATCGACCGAACAGTTTGGAAAGGAATTATTTAAATTTATTTCATGATCCTTCAAACCCCACCCAACCTCCCGCCACGCCTCCTGCATAGAATCGAGGCGGTACAGAAAGAAGACGACGCATACGCTGCTGATGAACTCGTTGAATTAGGCGAAGAAATCCTGTCGCAACTGGCTGCGATGGGCATTGCTGTGTATTTGCAGCAAGCGAAGCAGAAAGAAGTGTTTAATGACTTTTTGATTTCCTTGTTTTTGTCGAATGGGCATGCCTATAATGCCGGGCCGCTGTATCGTTGGGCCGCTAACATGATCAAGGAAGCCGAGGGCAAAGATGCGGAATTATTGAAGCCCTTTTTCTGGGAGTTGAAAGACGGGAAGGAGGTATTAAATACTTCGATTCATCACTTGGCTTCTATGCGAAATTCTGTAATGCATGGTTTTTTTGTGTTGCCGCCAGAACGAAATAGGGAAGAGACGCAAAAGATGGAGGTGATTTTGGAGCAAATGTCGAATGCGGGGCTTTTTGACCGTATGTTTGCGAGCAACCACTTCATTCAGGACAAAGGGTTTACTGGAACATGGAATATTACGAACCCCATGTGGTGGGGCTTATTGTACAACACTTTCCCCTTCGGTAGAAAAACAGAACGCGTAAGCTACGAATACCAAACACAATTTTGGGAAAACCAGCGCGCATTTGCGCATGAAACCATAGCGCCGGTTGAAGAAATTAAAGAGCCTATGCATGCGCTACTTTCTCAAAAGAAAGGAGCGATGGTTTGTTTTTATTCCCCTAATTCACCTTTGGGCGAGCAGGCCTATAAAACGATGGTGCAGGGGTTGGATGAAACGCAGTTTCTGCCCATTCATTACGTGTTGAGTGATGATGGGGTGAGTTATGCAATGAACTTTTTTGAAAGACGATTGGCCAGTGAGCTATTCGACCACACCCAAAAGGAAGCGGCTAGAAAAGACCCGTTTAAGTTTTTAAAAAACAAAGACAACCGCAAATTGGTGAAAAGGCAGCCGGTTTTGGTGCTTCACAACCTTCATGTAGCGTTATTTAACCCAAGCCACATAACTCAACTTTTCAATGCCTGTTTTGAGGCCAAACTTCCGGTTTTTTGTACCTCGTTCTTTTATCCATATGTGCAACGCTTCTTCAATGCTATGGTATTCCTACAGGATTCGAATCAAGCGGTACGAATCGAGGATGTTGAATATTCTTTAAACAATTACCTGCGTTTTAAAGGGCCAAACAATGAGCAAGCAGATGAACAAGCCGCATACCTTTTGATCAAGGAAATTGTTGGAGAAATCCATCAATTATTAGAAAAAAAGGAACCTGTGGTTGCGAGGCATTTTGCGGATTTACACCATTATCCCATTGAATATGTCCATGAAGCTTTTAGCATCTTAAGTCCGTTTTATACGCTTGGAAAGAAAAAATTCAAAGAAGACGAGGTGGATGAGTTGTACGGTTTCCCAAAAACCATCGAAGAAAGTTCACGAATCTTCTTAACTTTAGGTCGACGAGATGTGAAATTGGAGTATCAGCATAACGTATTATCGAAATAATTTTTAAAAATGGATTTAAAACAAAAATTTGGTGAAAACTATATTTTACTGGCTGGTTTAAGGCAGTATATTGAACATGGCGTTATGCTTTCTTCTGTTAATTTTTGGAGAGATAGTTTTCAGGATTTTCAAGAGTTGAGAGCGGTAGATAGGCGTTCAGAGGTGATAAAAACTAATCAAAGTTTTGAAGAAAACGACTTTCTAGTTTCTTTTGTCAATGAAAATTTTCCGATCGTTGACGATCAAATTTCAGATGATATAATCCCGGTTGTTCTCAAATTAATTGAGGAGTTGGAAGGATCACAAACTGCAAGTTTGACCAAAGAGTTTTTAATGCAATACGCAATTTTTATTGCTAAATCTTCAAAAGAAGATTACTTAGCTTTTGTGGGCCTCAAAGATTCGATCAGTGATGCGGAGCAAGTATTTATCGAAAAAGTCAAATATCTATTCGATGCATAGTTATTTTAAATTTTAAACGAAGATTTTTCCTTTTTTATGAAACCTACATTAAATTCAGCAAAAAAAATCAAGGTATTAAAATCAATAAAAATGGTCAGTCCTCCCCCAGGAGTCAAATGCACAAGACCTGGAAATTCAAGTTGTGCGCATCCTACTACTTGTGCTAAATCAGGAAGATGTTATTACGATAAATAGAGATGAATCCCATCCAACATTACCACCAACGCTACGAAGAAATAAAGCGCGAGAAAAAGGTTTCTTCAGATCTTGACAGATTAACTGAACTTATTGAGAACGATAACGCTGGCTTGAATAATTTCTTCATGGCGGCATTGGGAATGAGTACCTTGATGTTACGCATGGGTGCAGTAATTCAAATGTGCCGAAAATTTGAGCTTTTGGATGAATACGGTGATGCTCTTTTTACCAAAAACGTATTAGATAACCTCCGAGAAACCTTGCCTTCCGATACCAGTTGGAAGAACGTTTGGAATATCAGTGCGTCGGAAGATCATTGGAGAGCTCCATTGATTCAATCCAAGGGTGGGCACCCCTTGTTGGATCGGTTTGTCACATTTAGGAATAAATTTGTCCACCAATCCATTCAATTGAACGAAGCTTCGCTGCCTCAATTATCAAGTAGCATTTTACTTTTTGAAGAAATGGCGCAGCTTAGTGTGCTTTTTGAAAAAGGTACCCTACAGTTGATTGAAGGAAAATACCATTGGGTGGAAAATAAAGAATCTATTTGTTTGTTTCCCTACGTTCAAACTGGAAAAGAACAGGATCATCCCTACATTTTTCAGGGATTACAAAAGTCAAAGGAAAAGGTTGCTATTCTCAACTTAATCGCAGGAAATGAAGAAGCACAAGAGGCTAAGATTTTGGAGCGCGTATTTGAACCCATGCGTACTTCCATACAAGGCGGTGCCGGACAAGTGTTTGACCACAGCGAGCGCATTGCGTATTACCAATCTTGTTTTGTGGGCCGTGATCGAGAGAAAAATGTGATTCTTGATTTCTGTTCGAAAAGCGATCATCAAAACATACTGTGTGTAAAGTCACCGGCAGGAATGGGTAAAGGAGCCTTAATTGCCGACGTAATTCAGCAGTTGAAAGCAAATAAATCGCAAGTGCTCTATCATTTTTGTGGTGCTGGAATGCAAAACAGCCTCCATGCAGCGTTATACCACTTTATTCTTCAAGGAACAAGGACCGCTTATTGGGATCGGTCAGAGGAACCCATTGACCGTAAACTAACGCGTTTACCATCCAAATACATCGATGTCATTCACCTATTTCAAGCCTTACTCGGGGAACATTTGAACATTCAAAAAAACAATGCCTCTGGAAATGTAGTCATCGTGATCGACGGTTTAGACGAAGCCCAAGTCGCGTATTCACAGCTCAAAATATCAGACTGGTTTTACACCTACAACGATAAAGAAGAACCTGAAGAAGACTGGCGCAGTGCATCAAACATCCGCTGGATTTTCACCTACCGTTGCGAGGACGATGGCAAGGAATCTTTCTATCAATTTCCTAAGATGAAAGAATGCGCTGAAATCGAATTGCTTCAACCCTTGAAGGGATTATCTGCCGAGGCGGTAGACGAAGCGTTCAAAGACTTTAAGGTTTCAACCGATTTTAAAAATGCGGTGGTTGAACGGTCGAAAATAACCCAATAATGGCCTAAAAAAAATGATTAATCCCATGAATGAATATCTTTTAGAATTAGAAAACATTGTTGAATCGAATTTTAACGAGGATACCTTTGAAGACCGGGCGCGTGAAATCTCTCTTTTAATTAAATCCTGCGACGAATATATTCAATTAGCAGCAATGTGCCGATGGGTTAAATTTCAAGACGAACAACGAGCCATTGATTTGGCGCATGATTTCATTGACCGTGCCGTAGAGATTTGCGTTTCAAATAAAGACCTCGAAAAACTAAATGTTATTATTCAAGAATTAGAATTCGGAATGGAGCTGGAGGAACGGGCTTCGGAAGTTCGTGAAATCCTAGCCGAACTTGAAACTAATTCATAAAGGAAACGAACTTCCTGACCTAAGTCATAACGCCCTGTAAAATAAGGGTATCTCGGCCTTACTCTTCGGCTTTCCACGTCGTGTAATCAAAGGGGCGATCGAGCGCTAGTACAATGTACAATTCATTATTTAGGGTATATTGCTCCAAATAAAACCGGTTGGGATTAATGGTAGTTAACATGCTTTTTACTTGTTCATTCATGGCATCATCTGGGGTTAATAACTTCGCCAAGGTCGCATTATCAATCTGATCAAAAAGCTCGGGAGAAAAATGCATACACGTGTGGTAATGTGCATTGTCATCAAACGGTGTTTCGGGCAAGGGTATATTCGCTTGTTCATGTGCGTATTCATTCATACCCTTCTCATAGCTTGGCGTTAGTTTCATTTCATGACCATAATATGTTTCTAAGGATTGTTCCATTTGGAGTAATATATCCCGTCCTTTCTCTGAGGACTGCATAGACTGTGCTGTGGAAAACACGTAAAAACCCAGGGCCAAGCCTGAAAAAAGCAACTTGTTCATTCCTTAAAATTTAGTTGGTTAATAATATCGAGAGGTAACGGATACATGCAAAATAAGTAACAAAAAAGGTTAAGAATCTATGCAGAAGGTCGGCAATTGAAGTTCAGCCCTGTTCACTCGTTCATCGAGGAGGAGAAATCTCGCTTGAAAATACTAGGCATAAAAAAACCTGATGATAAATGTCAGGGTTGAAGTCCATTGGCCTGAATTATCAAACTTGTTGAGGGAGGATTTGAAAGAAGTTACCGAATGGGAGTTATAAAAGGTGATCCTAACAGAAGTGCGAGAATGAGAATGGAAGCGAAGTAAAACAAAGTGGAGTGAACCGCTCTCGCTTTTCACTCTCACTCTGTTTCGTGGTCCCACTTGGAATCGAACCAAGCACCTACTGATTATGAGTCAGTTGCTCTAACCGAATGAGCTATAGGACCAAATTATCCGAAGATAACATTCATATTCTTTTTTTCCTATTAGCGAATTCGCCTGTCCCGACCGAACGCAGTGATCGTCGGGAAGCTATAGGACCAATGTTACATTACTGCAACGTATTTCAAATATCCGTCCTATAGCGAGTTCGCTTGTCCCGACAGAACGCAGTGAGCGTCGGGAAGCTATAGGATCAATGTTACATTACTGCAACGTATTTCAATCTTATCTTTCGACAAGGGTGCAAAAATAAGGATTTATCTATTCCTATGAAAAAGAAATTAAATGAAAATAAAATTCTTTGAATCAATATTATGCTCCGCATCAAAGCGATAAGCGACCAATTTTCCGTGCTTTGCTATGCTGTAATCCAGACAGATGGCTGATTTATTTTCTATCTTAGGGTTTCCCTTCAGCCAATAATGCCCAAAAAACACGGGTTTTTCAGCCGTATAAATTGACAAATCACTCCCCTGTGGCATCGGTTTATTTTGTTCAGTTTCTGGACATTCCATGACCCCTTCCCCCATGTTATTTTTTGTACTTGCCCACCACTTTAAGCGGCATTCCGAACGTTGGTGTCCCTCCTTATCTACCATAAATACACCATTTGGCAAGGCAATCTCCGGACCTTTCAACGTTTCCTCAACGGCCTTGAAAGCTTGGGACGTTTTAACACAACTTTCTGATAAAAATGATCCAGTTAAGCCACCATGGTCAGGTTGATAATTTTCCTTTAACCATGCAATGTGCGAGGGATTCCAATAGGCATGTACCACATTAAACGCGGGAAATTCAAGGAACATGGGCAAGGTCTGAAACCACCTCAGAAAAGATTCCCATTCGTTTGGAAAATCTTTGAATTGCCTGAGCGTTTCCAAATGCTGCTCAATCTCCTTCACCGAATGGGAACGGAAGAATCCCCCCTCCTCTTTGTGTGGTGTATGAAAACAAACGGCATTATACTCATGATTGCCCATAACCGCATGCGCGCTTCCAGCTTCCACCATATTTCGCACTACATGCAGCGTTTCTCTGATTTTAGGCCCCCGGTCTATAAAGTCACCCACAAAAACTACTTGTCGGCCTTCGGGATGCTTGTATATCCCTGAAACCCGTTGATATCCTAATTTCACTAGCAAGCGCTCAAGCGTGTCTGCGTGCCCGTGAATGTCTCCGATGATGTCGTACATACTGATTTTTTTTTCGTGAAGATACATAACATCCTAAGAATTATCTTATTTTCGTAAAAACACAAATATGGAAGACCGAGACGTTGAAAAAACCTACACAAAAGAAGAGTTTGTAAGTAAATTAAGAAGGCTTGCGGATTGCATTGAAAAAAATGAGAATTTTAGAATTTCCGTTGCAGGCGAGGCCATTTATGTTCCTGACGGCGCAAGCTTTTCCATTGAGCACGAACGAAGCGAAGATTCACACGAATTGGAGTTTCAGGTTAAGTGGGGGGATTAAGCGGTCTACTCAGAGTACTCTTTGGGAGATGGAGTAAGGGAAGAAATGCTACTCTGAATAGAATTAAAAATTATATAAAACTTATATTAGAATAAAAAATTACCTGACATTTTCATGCGTTAAACATATACTATGAAGGAAATTCAAGAAAACATTGATCAATATATAGCTTCATTCACTGGGATGAACAACCGCTTCCAATCACTCATTAATATTGAAAAAGACCGGCTTAGTACGGTTGTAAATACCCACACAAGTGAATTAAAAAGCCAAGAAGAACATTGGATTATTACCCAAAAGGATTTGACCTTTAAACTTGAAAAGCTTAACGATGAAATTGTTAGGTATGGAAGTCTGTTAAAGAAGGAATTTAAACTTACTGAGCTTTCTGGTGTGCTCAAGGAACGTTTTCAAGAAATTGAGGTTGCCGTATCGGATTATGTGAATCTAAAACTTCGGAATTTTAGTGACGCGCATCGAAAAAAACTCGATAAACTAGAACAAGATCTGAATGAATCAAAAAATGAAATTGCACTAAAAATAGGGCTATTAGAAGATGACTTTGATGATGCACTCACCCAATTACACGAACAATGGGAACTTTTTAAAAAGGAGAATATTGACAACAACAAAGGCCTTTGTTCTCATGAATTATTAAAAAACTTCGAAGAACCATCTTTTGAAAATATTTCATCGGCTTTTGCTTTAGGAAATAAATCATTGGTCATAAATGCCAAAAATGTGACTAAGACCATTACTTACCCAGCATTGGTGCCCTTTAACGATCATCAAAATATTTGCATCGTTTATGATTCTGAAACTAATTCAACAGCAGAGAACATTTCAGATACTTTAATATTCAGAATGCTTTTTTCCCATATGCCGGATAAATTGAAAGTTCATATTTATGATCAGAGCATGAACGAAAAATTTCGCGAATTCCTGCCTCTTCCAGCCATGGTTTTGGATAGAGGATTTGAATGGTCTCAATTTCAAACACATTTATCCCATGCCGAAAGTTTAATCCGCTCCAAACTAGGACTGCTTTTTGCTGATATTAGTTCTGACCATAATTCTTTGCACGAATATAACCTCAAGCTCATCAAAGAGGAAAAATACGATGAAATCTTACCTTATTTCTTATTTGTCTTTGACGACTTTCTCTCGTTCAAGCACGAACAATCGTTGAAAGAAGATTTAGCCCGATTAGATAAATTACTTCAATACGGCTGTCAGGTAATCATTCTTATTAATAAATCCATCAATCCTGAAAAGTTCGCAACAACTCTTTCAATCGTTGAAAACCTGCGTTTCAAGGTTATAGACTTAACCATAAAGGAAGAATCGATCAAAAATCTTAACATTGAAAACATTTCAAACGATGATAAAAAGATACTCCTTAGGAATTTTATAACTGCACTTGAAAATCTCGCATCAACCCGATCAAAAGTAAAATTTAAATCGTATGCGGTTCCTGAAAAATCTAATTGGTTTAAGCAAACTGCATTTTCTGAAGTAAAAATCCCTATTGGGAAATCAGAACTACGAGAAGGGTTTGAACACCTTTCTTTTAAAACGAAAGACATGCTTTCAAATGCCCTTCTTTGCGGGGGTGTTGGTTCAGGTAAAACCAATTTCTTAAAAACTGTAATCACCTCCCTTTCGCTCAATTATTCACCTCAAGAATTGGAATTATGGTTGGTGGATATGAAGAACGGGGCAGGTTTTAGTGTTTTCAATAATTGTCAATTGCCTCATGCAACTAAATATGCTTTTAGCGCTGAGAGTGAACTTATAAACGATCTATTTTTTCAATTGAAAAAAGAAATGGACGAGCGTTACGCCTATTTTGCCCAGTTTTCTGTGGATAATTTAGCCGATGCCTCCAAATTGGAGAATATAGATGAATCTAAACTTCGACGGATCGTTTTAATTATTGATGAATTCGCCTCAATCTTCACGGAAGATGCTGCATTTTTAGATGAGATTTCTACGAGTCTATTGTCTATTATCCAAAAAGGCCGAGCCATGGGGATTAATTTGTTGTTGGCGGCACAAAATTTTAACAACATTCGAAATGCTTCATTTAATCAAGCAGTAACCCTTATTCCTACCAGAGTTCTTCTTAAATCCAGTCCTGAAGCTGCTACATCGGTTTTAGGATACAGTAACAAAGGCTCTATTGAAATCACCAAAATTGGACAAGGATTAATTAATAATAACTTCGGAGAAATAAATAATGATGGTGGAAATTTCTTCTTTCGGTCATTTATTCTTGACAACGAAGATTTAGAGCCTATCTTAGGGGATATAAAGTCAGAAATATCCCAGCAACAATTCTCCTTGGCTCCGATCAAGTTTATTGATGCGTCGTTGCCGGCAACATTTGAAACGAATGAGAAATTATTCAATCAACTAGAAAGTGATAATTATGAGAGTGTATTTCATAAAACGGGTCTTAACTGCTACCTGGGAGAATCTTATTTAATGCACGAAGACAACCATTTTTCTTTTAAATGGAAAGTTAATGGAAGACAGTCTTTACAAAACGTAATCATATCAGGCAACGAACGTGAACATTCCTCCCAAGCATTGCTGAGTATCCTATCAAGTTTGACCTATGGGATTCCAAAGGGAGAATTTGCGATTAAATGGTTAAATGCATTAGATGAAGAAACGGCAAAAGATCTTTCACTCGACTTGAATTTCACCAACCTAAGCAACTACGATATTCAATCTTTCGCAACCGAAGAGCTCGAGTGTTTAATTGCCGGGTTGGAGCATATTATGAACAGTCGACGAACGAGCAAAGACCGAATTCCGGTAATAACGTTTATGATAGGATTGGAAAAATTGATAAAACTGCATTCTGCAAACTATTCAGAAACGGAGCTAACAAGCCGCTTAAAAGTGCTAATGAGCACAGGTTCAAATTACGGAATCTACTTTGTTTGTGAAATGAATAAACCAAGTAGCCTCGATAAAATCTCAAGGGATCTCATCGGCTTTTTTGAACACAGAATTTGCTACTTTGTGAACGCAGATGAATCAAACTATCTCATGAATTCGAAAGCAGCAAGCCAGTTGATTAACATGGATGCACCAACCATTCGAAACAAAGCGCTTTACTTCTCACAATCTGAGGCGGTTGCTTTGAAATTTAAGTCTTACCATAATTTCAACGATACCAACGATTTTATTCGACCCCAACAACTAAAAAACAATTTGAATCTGCTCGTGGATTGTGCCGGATTAGTATCGACAAAACCAACCACAGGTGAAGAACCAGAAGCAACTGTTTCAGGTTTAAGTTTAAGGGCTGCTTTGGAAAAATACCCCCATTTGATGAACCAATATAAAGAAAGAAAGAATGAGTAATTACGCGAACGTTAATCCAGATTCTCTAAAAAAAATTAATGCAGATATTAAAAATTTGATGGCCCAATTGGAACACACAAAAAGAGAAATGCAGGATTCATGCGAGAAATCATATCTTGGTGGTAACAGAGATGTTCAATTTGAAAAGGTAAGAGCTTGTATCACTAACAGCGAAGACCAAATGATTAAACTGAAGAATTTTATGACGAGATATACAGATTATCTTCATAAACAAGAAAATGTAATAAGAAAACACTTAGATAAAAAAGGACCAAAAATCAACTAATCAATTAATTATGAGTAATGCAGAGTTTAATATCCCAGCAACGCTAACTTTTATAGACAAGTTGGAACGTTTTTACGGTTGCTTAGAAGAAGAGAAGTCAAAAATAGAGCGATCTATAAAAGAACTTTCGGCGCAATGGAAAGACCCTAAATTTAATGAATTTAACGATGAATTTGCGCAACATTTCAAAGATTTAGAAGAATTAAAGGTTGCACTTAAAACGTATCATGATTACGTACTAAAAGATTTGCTTCCTGACATGGAGGAATATCTGAAAAATAAGATACAATGAACATCTCCAATGATTTAAATTGCCTTAAACAACAAATTCAGCACTTAGAGTCAGCGAAGGAACATTTAATTACATTGAAAAAAGATTTTCCAAAATCAGTTGATGACATGTTCAACGCTGGTAATAGAGACCAACAATTTATCCTGTTGAAAAATGCCGTTTCCAAATCAGAGGGGGATTTAATGAAAATCATTGAAAACTTGGAAATTAAACTAAGTGAGTTAAGATCCAGATCACAACTTATTGAATCTTATTATCAAATCAGTTTATAACCCATGAGTGAATTCATCGTTAAAGGCCCAGAAGTTTATGCGGAATTGGGTGCTGCATTCCAAAAAATAAATCAAGTCGCTCCCACGGTTATCCCCAAGGTTGAAGAAGTTATTAAGAACATTCAAAAAAAGCTTGAAACCGACCTACTCGAAACGGCTCAAGAATTGAAAAAAAAAACAGAAGAGATCAAAAGTGCAGAGCAACAATTAGAAAACAGTAAAAACGATCAAAATAACCCAGAATCCAATAAA
>CAMDDG010000059.1 GCA_945890895.1 Chitinophaga pinensis
CATCTTGGAACAAAACGGTATGCGGCAATTTTCTTTTTAGTTACACCATCATACCATGAATCCAGAGGAGTGATCGTAGAATCTCTCCAATGCAGTACCGTAGTTTGCGTCAAATCAGGCACATAGTAGAATTTAATATCTTTACCAAAACCGGTGGTATCAATACAACCATAAGCACCTGTGCTTGGCTGACCTATTACCCCTTTATTGTTCCATATCATTTTTGCAATTTGAGTATCTGCCAAAGCAAATGGATCAAATCCGCGGTCTTCCAAACGTGTTTTAATTCGATCCCAAACCGCAGATACGTCAGCACCTATACTATACTTACGTACTTCAGCTGTTACTATGGTATCTGGACCATCCGTTGTTTTTGAATTTCCATCAAACCAATTGTTTGTACACTGCGCTTGGAAAGGATTCTCCTCACCTCGTGTTTGAACAATATAATTATAAATATAATTTGGATTCTTACCTTTCATCTTTTGATAATGGAAGTAATCTTCCTGAATATATTGATTCCAGTTGCGTGCATAGTCAGGACCAGCATTACCTGTTGACAACATCCAACGCAATGACTTCACGTCGCGAGTTCTGGTTTTATTTGTTGACTTTGGACGTGCTACGATTTCATCCCATTTACAAATTTTATAATCACCCAATGCATTTTTAGTTGGAGTTATTAATTCAAAATCTGTATCAATCATTGGGAAACATGCAAACTTATCGTAGTAGTGTGTATCTTGACACAATGGACGTTTTGCATTGTTTCCACCTGGTTTAGCAATACCGTTACCAACAATAATACCAACAGTAACACAATTAGTCTTGTTATTACATACAGATGAAGGGCTGTATGTTTGAGAATATCTGGATGGTGGGTTACCTGCTAATTGATAACCAGTATTCCAGAACGGCAATGGAGGATTCAAGGGACGTCCACCTGGGCTCAAACCGGCTAAAGGTACCCAAGCTTTAGGATCACAGAATGTATCGTAGTTGATTTGAACATCTGTAAACGTGCAACCTGGTTTCAAATCACTCAATATGAATGTAACACCATAAGTTGGGTTCACAGATCCCAAACATTCTACCGCATCTTTAATTACACCACTACCCACACCACCAGCGTTTGCGTGCAACATTGCCAATTGCTTTATTGCCTCACTTCTACATTTCATCGGGTGACAAGTATCTTCATGAATCAATCTAACATTATTACAAGATGGTATACGTGCATAATACAATTCACGGAAACGGTTATAATTTACAAAATAGTCGAATCCTTTAATTCCTTGTGGTCTGCGGATAAATGAATCCAACTTATAAGGAGTTTCACCTTTCTTAGTTCGAATTTCATACAATTTACGAGGTAGAGTATCACGCTTCAAATGAACCGTATACAAATACGTGAAAGAGTCTGTTTTACTTCTCAACTGAATAATTTCCGTCTTTTTCACCAAACTATCAGCTGGACCGATTACTCGACGCCAAGCACCATTCTTACCAATAAATACGGTATCTCCAGCTTCAACACGGATTTTCACATAATCTTCCATATAACGCTCGCCAACACCTCTTACTCCTTTTTCCAAACGGTACGTAGTCGTTCCTTTTGCAAAAATTCCACTGGCTTGGAAGGTAGCACTATCTGCAGTTGTTGGTGGAACTGCAACCATGGTATCGATCAATACATAGAATAATGTATCAGGGAAAACATTCACACGCTTACACAATCCATTGCTGTCGATGAAAATTGCATCTTCCATAGGTGCATTTTTAAAATCCGACAACATAACCAAATCCCATGATCTGTAATAGTGAGAAGGAGTTGAGTCATGTGTAAACGCACAGTTAACCGTTACGTTTTTATTTCTAGTAATATCGGTTGTACACTTTGTTCCAAAATTATCACCGAAGTCCCACAAACGAGTTGCACAAACGCGTTCACGTTTTAATGGATCGTCTCCTCCTCCAGGCAACGGTCCTGCAGCAGGCTTGTACACTGTTTTTGTTCCATTGGAGTTCTGTTCCAGACGAATTGGAGGGAACCATTCTTGAACGGGCTTGCCACCAGCAGATTTGAATCGATGTCCTAAAGCCGATGTACCATTTTTATAAAAAGTACTATCATCGTCAGTGTAATCCAAATCGTTATGGTAGAACTTAGATAAGTTACGAGTAAAATGAACAGTATCCATTACATCTTTCGGACATTGGAAGGTCTGCCAATCCGGAACACGTTGGAATGCAGATTCAATTGCCGACACCGGACCCAGTATTATAATGGTGTCGTAGGTTTCCACGTTACCACATACAGGATGCTTATATGTCAACTTCACCAAGAATGGGCCTAAACCTGTAAATGAGTGAGCGGGTGACCACGTGCGGTTGTTTGTATTTTGAGGACCTGAGTTGGGATCACCAAAATTCCATAACAACCCAGACGCACCTGAAGGAACAATATTCACACTGAATTTAATTTCAGGTGATGACATACATGTAGAATCTTTATCCGCTAAAATAATTGCTTTACTTTGGAATACCGATGCTGTTGCAACCACTTTGAATGAGTCTAAACATCCATCTATCGTACGAATTACTAATTTGGATGTGTAAATTCCTTGACCGTAAAACCATTTATCTAAGTCAGGACCCCATAATTTGTTGATATTGGGTCTACCTTCTACTTCCATGCCGGCGTTGGTTCCAGTCCAATACCACCAGATCGAATCCACACTACTCTTTGAGATACGAGAAATATTCTTAATTTTCGCTAATACCGAGTCGCAACCCTGAGGTTTGTTACTGGTAAATGCTGCACCTATTTTTTCACGAACATAAACAGCTCCCACTAAATTTTGAGTATCCTGACAACCGTTTTCATCAGTTGCCTCAATATAAATATTGAACGAACCTCCACGTGGATCTTTCACCGAAAAACAATATTCGTTTGGCATAACGGATGGTGGAAAGTCATATTCCGCGAACTGTCCGTCTGAAACAACATACTTGGTGTTTATAATTTTAGCACCATTTTTATTCTTGGTACTATCGATAAAACAAAATAAATTTTGCTCAAAACACTGAGTATCTAAGGTTTTAATCGTAAGATTAATTTTTGGTTTTTCCTTGATGGTTAAATTTAAAGTTGCTGTACATTTTGAACCATTAATCGTAGTAATGTACGTAATCGTTTTGTTACCTGGCGATTTAAATGGATAAATCGCATTAACTTGACCCGTTGCTGTGTAATCCGTTCCACCATCGTTAAAGGTCCAGTCGTGGGTAGTACCCTGAGCATTTCCTTTAAAAGTAATTGGAGCGCCTACGCAAAGATTTCCGTCGTAAGTAATAATACACGTTTGAGCCTGAGCCAGTTTCGACCCAAACACCAACGTCAGCATCATTAAAAACGCGGACTTTAAAAACAAGGATATTCCTTTCATATTCGTATATTTTTCTCGTAAAATTTCAAATTTATATTTTTTGGGGGACAAAGCCAAGAAATTTGATTCCGGATTTCCCATTAAATTCCTGTTGTTTGACATTTCCTTTTTCATAATTAATCACGTTTTAATTCCATTAATATTCGTTCCACTTTGGTGGATGTTACCCATTTACCTTGATTGTCGATTCTTTCATATACTCTACGAATTAGCACCCAATATTTTCCATCAGGACAGATAATATCACCCTTTTTTCCATTCCAGCGATCCAAAATAGAGTTCGCATAAAAAACAGTTCCCAAATCAGAACGTTCGGCACTGCTTATTTCCATTTGAAAGGATTTAGGTTCTCTCACATTCACATAATACTCGTCGTTCAAGCCATCTCCATTGGGTGTAAATACGTTGGGTATGATTTCTGATCCACTTACAATCCAAGGCTGTACCTCTATTTGTTTTTCGATAACAAAATCTTTCTCACTGGCAAACTTATCGATCCCTAATATCTTAACTACAACTTGCAACTTCAATTCTTTGCGAATATCCAAGTAGCATTTTCTCTCGAAATTCAAATTCGCCCCATCCTTGGGCAACTCCCATCCACCGATATCTCCTCGCGCAAAATTCGCATTTAAGGGCAAACTTTGCATTCTTTCTGTGCCCAAATTCACTGATTTGACTACTACATTTAAATCCGACAATCCTTCAATACTCACGTGTACGCGATTTTCAATTTGTTCTACGCGAACATGTCTTTGGATTAAATCCAAAATGGGCTTTACTCCCATTGGGTTCGATTTTTCGCTCAATGAGGAGCTTTCACCATGCAACATATCCTTATGACTTCCAGATAATTTTTGGTCGCCAGTTGCTGCAACATCTTTCTTTTCTCTCAATAAATCTGAACTCGCTGGGATTTTGGAACCCGTTGCATAAAGCTGATGGGAATCAGAGGTCACTAGATTTTGATTCCGAGAAAATCCGGGATTTTGGAACGCCCTAGTTACAATCAACTCTTGGGAATTATTTTCGTTTTGAATTCCATTATCCGTTTCAATGGATACTTGTTGATCAGGATTGGATTGAAGTACAGAAGTTGTTTGATTCTTTTTATGGGTTTCAGGGGATGTTAATTCAGATAGTAAATAAACTCCTCCACCAACAACCGTTGTTCCAATAACCCCCACAATCCACTTCGACATGCTGCTCAATTGTGTAAAGCTACTCAATTTAGGACTTGAAATCTGTGTTGAATTTGTACTCGAAGTTTGAGATGAAGAATATTCCGTTTCGCTGTGCATATCGGCTTTTACGACTTGATCCCAAGACTGAGAAACTTGATTCCACAACTCTTGAGGTGGATGAATCTCAGCTTGTTCTATGCCGTTCTGAAAAAGTTCGTCGATATGATTATATGAATTTTTCAAAAGTTACTCTTTGATAGTTTGGACTGTAGGTATTTTCTTGCTTTGAAAAGCTGGGTTTTACTGGTGGACTCTGTAATTCCCATCATAGTTGCAATTTCACCATGTGAATATCCTTCAATGACATACAAATTAAAAACGGTTCTGTATCCCACGGGTAGTGATTGAAGAAGTGCGAACAATTGTTTGGCCGCCAAGGGATCGTCCGTTTTTAACTCAGACTCAATTTCTTCGTGATTATCGTTGATTGAATCTTGCCATTTCGATTTATCTTTTCGGATGGCGTCCAAACATTGGTTTACGCAAATCCGACGAAGCCATCCTTCGAAAGATCCTTCGAAACGAAACTCGGTTAATTTTTGAAATGCGCGTACCATAGTGTCTTGAAATACATCCTTTGCAGATTCCTCGTCATTTGAATACCTCAGACAAATTTTCCAGATTACCCCAGAATAGCGTGAGTAAAATTGCTCTTGTGCTTTTTTATCTCCTTGGAGACATTTTTGCACTAGCTCTTTCTCGTTCGTAGGGTTTTCTATTGCCATGTGAATTCTTCATCACGGGATCTTGTATGCCAAAGATGCAAACCGCATTCTAATGGTTGCCCCAATTATTGTTTTTTTATTTTTTTTGTGATGAAAAAGCTGAGATCCATCATCACCATTTTAATAGCACTATTTCGCTCTATCAAGTAAATGCTTGTTTCCAATTGATTTATAATGGATTGCAGATGTACAAATGGAATATTAAGCTTATTAAAGTTTTGAATAAAATCAAACTCCTTTCCTACCCAATTGTTCAAGCTGCTCTCATACTTTACTACCATGATTCCCCGCAACAACTCCAAACCATAATGCAGAAATCCTTTTATTTCCTCGCGACTCATGGAGTGAAATTTTTCAGCTAAAATGGCTGATTCATTCAATTTCACCAAGTAACACGCAGACATCCAACTTTTCCATAATTCAAAATACGGACTTTCTGCTTCTACCAATAAATCTTGACATATTCGATAATTACCTTGAGATATCTGAGCCATACGTTCAGCTTGTTCGTCGGTCAATGAATGGATTTCCATTAAGGCAGATTTTAATTCTGGCTTCTGAATAGGTGGAATTCTAACAGATTGGGTTCGCGAAAGAATTGTCCCGAGAATTTTATCTGAATTTTCAGCTACTAAAATAAACAACGTATTTTGAGGTGGTTCTTCGATGATTTTCAGCAATACATTTCCCGCTGTACCTAAAAACTCTGGTAGCCATAAAATCAGAAACTTGTATTCTGATTCATACGGTTTTAGAGAAAGACTTTTTATTATTTCTCGTGTTTCTTTTACTGGGATGTTTCCTTGTTTCTTTTCAGCTCCTAAAAACTGCATCCAATCTTGGTAATTCATATACGGATTGGCTTTTAACGCTGAACGCCAGTCTGCAATTAATTCAGTAGCAACTTCACCTTTGTCTTTTACAAATGGGTAACTGAAATGAACATCTGGATGTGTAAATGAACTGTGTTTTTTGCACGAATTACATTGTCCACAGCTATCCGTTTCTGTTCTATTTGAACATGTAATATATTGCGCATAAGCCAAGGCCAAGGGCAAACCTCCAGCACCAGGATTGGCTAAAAATAATTGAGCATGTGGAATGCGCCCTTGATTTACGCTTCCTAAAATTTTTGCTTTTACCGCATCTTGCCCAACTACTTCTTTCAATAACATAAAACATTCAAATATATTTCAATGTTCGCACAACTGCTAATTGAATACTGAGTAAAATGCAGGTTTTAATATTTAGAAATTGAAATAATTCAATATAAAATAAATTGGTGGTGGTATTTTATTTGAAGCCCCTATTTGAAATTACATTCAAGTTCTTCAACTAAATTTATCTTGTTTTCGATTGTTTCCAACCTCTAATATATAAAATTCCGGAAATTGTTATTAATAGAAGCGCAATGAACTGACTGTGCGAAAGCCATCCCCCGAAAACAAAACCTCGGGCGTCATCGCCGCGAAAATTTTCAGTTATAAACCGTCCAACAGCGTAAATAAGAGTGTAGATCAAAAACAACTCACCCTGGAATTTTTTACGATTCATGTACCACATCATAAAAACTGAAATACTCAAAATCAAAAGTGCATCCCAAAGTTGAACAGGATATAAAGGAACACCAACTGGGTCTGCAGCCGTATGGGGTGCATTAAATATCAATCCAAACGAATTGGAAGGATCACACTGTTTGCCGTGACAACAACCCGCCATAAAGCAACCTACTTTTCCAAAACCATGCACCAACGAACCTGCAATTGCAATAAAATCAGACGAGTAATAAACATTTAGTCGATTCTTCCGAATCCACCAATATAAAGCTGGAATGGTAAACAAAAAAGAACCGTAGAACACGAATCCTTGTCCGAGATTTGCAAAGAAATCAGAAGGATTTTGTACAAAATAGGAGGGTTTCTCTAAAAAATAAAAGAACTTACCCCCTACGAATACACTTACAAAACAAAGGAGTATAAGTTCTGAAATTTTATCTACATTGGGCAAAAATCGATTTCGCTGTGCATATAAATAAGTGAATGCGGCAACAACACCCATCATTATCACAAATCCATAAGAAAACACTTTAAATGTCCCGAATTCAAATAATATTGGATGCACAGTTTTAAAATTGAAAAATCAAACTACAAATTGGCTCGAATCAGAGCTGCCATTTCTGCTAACTCCTCGTGGGATGGTTTCATTTTTTCTTTGCCAAAATTAATATCACCTACTTGATTCAATGGAACCAGATGAATATGAACGTGTGGCACTTCCAATCCAATAACTGCGGTTCCAATGCGTTTACAGGGTACCGATTTTCGAATGGCTTTGGCTACCGGAAGAGTAAACTTCCAAAGGTTGGCCAACTCTTCATCGGACATGTCAAACATATAATCAACTTCTTTTTTGGGGATACATAGAACATGACCTGCAATTAGAGGCATAACATCTAAAAACGCCAGATGGTTTTCATCTTCATGTATTTTATGGCAAGGAATCTCGCCAGCCACAATTTTAGAAAAAAGTGAGTTGCTCATAGTGTTTAAATCCGATTACAACGAAATATCCAAAACTTCCAACTTCACTAATCCTGCAGGCACTGTAATTTCAACTACATCACCTTTAGCTTTCCCGAGCAAACCCGCACCTATGGCACTTTTTATGGAAATTTTATTTTCTTTCAAATTGGCTTCTTTTTCAGAAACCAATTGATATACTGCTTCTTTACCAACATTGTGATTTTTCACTTTTACTTTACAAAGTATACTCACTTTATCGGTATTAAGCAAACTACTGTCTATTACTCGAGCATTTGCGAGCAAATGTTCCATTTGAGCAATTTTATCTTCTAAATGCCCTTGAGCTTCCTTAGCTGCATCGTATTCCGCATTTTCACTTAAATCTCCTTTATCCCGGGCCTCCGCGATAGCTTGAATTACTTTTGGTCTTTCTACGTGCTTCAACTCGTTTAATTCCGCTTTGATTGCCTCTAATCCTTCGTGTGTAAAGTATTGAATATCGCTCATATTATATATTTTAAATTTTAGTTTGGAGTATAAATTATTTAATCAGTATTAATTAAAAAAAAATGTTGCACCGAACCGTATGGCTGATGCAACATTTTCAAATATAGTAAAATTTGATATTACCTAAATTCTTTCAGCTAAAATCTTCAAATATTTCGACAAATAAATTGAATATTTTTTACTGAATCAAAGGGTATTTAATGATTGCCTAAATTCCGTAATATCAAACTATCAATGATACTTAATTTAAAGTACCTGATTATTATTATTGTTATTCAGATTTACCCAGTCCAATTCGAATACCGAAAGAATGTGTACCACTGAAAAAATTAGATGCGCGGTAGCTGTAATCCAATGCTACTACATTTTCATCATTCAATTTGAAATCATAACTTACACCTGCCATAGGGCCAGAATATGCAGTAGTATATCCAGCTTCATCACCAAATATTCCATTTTGGTAACAAAAACCACCTCGAACACTTAACATTTCTTTGTAAGAATATTCAGCTGAAACAGTTGTTTGATTTGCACTGAATGAATGGTTGGTAAAAGCGAAACCCAATGTTAAACGATTATCGTAAACTCCGGCTGTTTTATCTAATCGAATATCGTAAGATGCCGCAATGTTCAACATGGATGGTAATTTAATCGCAGCCGTTTTAACTTCCATGGTTTTTGTCAAAGGGCTATTCTGTATTACCGCCTTATAACTCAAACCATCTCCGCTAAAATTCATATCTGGACCAATATTTTTCACCGACACACCAAAATTAAAATCGTTTCTTTTAATCTTACTTGCACCCGCTAAAAGTGTTGTAGAATATTGCACACCGGCATCCAAAGACATTCCGGTAGCACTCGCGTCTGGAATACCTTCTGTAACCAAACGTGCAGTTACGCCAGCAGAAATACTTTTTGAAAAGCTCTTACCGTACGAAACACCGATATTCGTCATGTTCACTCTGTAGGTACCAATTCCACCGTATGGGTTTTCCTCAGTTGTAATCTCTATTGGATCAATACCAAATTGCATAACTTGAATTCCCAAAGTTCCTTTATCTCCGTCTTCTCCCATTTTCACACCAAAACCCAAGTTATTGATTCCAATACCCGATCCCATTAACCATTCGGTACGGGCGAAAACCAATTCTGTTCTATTCGCCATACGATCTAGTCCACCAACGTTCATAAACATGGATTCAGCACCTGTAACACGTCCACCACTGGACCATCCAGTTCCTGAACTACGTGCCCATCCATTGATCGTAAGCTGCATAGCTCCTGCTTGACCCTGACGTTCAGGATTTCCAGCAAATGCGTTGTTCGTTAAACTTCCCACAGATGCTGTCAACAATAACGCTATATTTTTTAAGTTAAATTTCATCTTTTACTAAATTAATTTGGTTTAATACGTATCTAAATCAACAGCATGCATAATTCCATACCAACGAACAACTTTCTCTCCCAAGCCGGGGGATTTCACATGGATTAAATACAATCCACTTGAAATCGGAACATTGCTCGCATTCTTCAAATCCCACTCATAATAGGTGCGCTCATCGCTCTTTGTGATTCGGCGAATAACATTACCAGCCATATCAAAAATGGTAATAGTTGCATCTGGAGGCAAGTTGGTTATTTTTACACGAGAATCAATTGGACTATTCTCGTATTCACTGTATCCTCTGTAAGGATTAGGAACTACATTCACTAAATCCAAGTTTTTACGACCTATTTCCTTGTTAATTTTTGGTGCAATTTCCGCTCCATCAAACTCGTACATCGGACGATCATTATTCCTCTTATCAGAGGTTTCAAAAGTAGTATACGACTTACGGATTCTAACTTTGATACTTACATCTGTTGGAGGCAAACCATCCTTACCAATACTATAACCAGGTGCTAAATACGTTGGTATTACCCAAGTCGCCTGAGATAACAAGCGGATTTTCTCTAAGTTATTGGGATTACCACCAACTGTAGTTGATTGCAAACCTTTTCTAAAACGATCAAAGTTTGCATCATCACTGCCGTAGTAACGCTCTCCTTGAATATTACGTGTAATACCATGTTTACCTGTACCAAATAAGTAGATAAAATGCTTACCACCAATAGCAGGGTAATTACCATTATCGTTGTACACATTTGAAGTTGGATTCCAAATCATGTCGCGACCATTCTCACCTGCTAAATAACTATCTTCACTGAAAGCAATGTTCAAACGCTCACCTGTCTCCAAGTTAATTGCATAACCTGGGAACCAACTTAAACCTTGACTACCTGCTTCATCTTCCATATTCACGTTTTTAGATGTACCAAAACGCATATTGAATTTAGCCATTTGACCTTCTGTGCTATTTTTAACTTCGTCATCCGCCATTTCGATTACTGCACAACGAGTCCATTTAGAGCGATCACGAGTTATCACCAATTCAAAACTATGAAGTTCCGACAAAGGATTTTGCAACCATGAAGCATTTCCTGACCACGCAAAGCCGTAGGTGTTTCGTCCAGTTGTAGCACTGAATTTTTCGCGAGCAGTTAGACCATAAGGAGCAATTCTACCGTTCCAAATACGTTCAAACGCTCCGCCTGGATCCAAAGGCTCACCTGTTGAACTCATAAAATCGTGATAATAACCATCGTATGTAGTACCTCTACCCGATGCACCTGAACGTATCCAATTCAACCAAGGTGAACCAGAAGTTGCTGTTCCTTGTGCATCGTTGTCAACAACAGAAGTTAACCATTGCTTGCCGTTATCTTCCCAAGTTACAGACCAATCCAATACACCATTAGATGGATCCGCAGCAGCATTTTCAGATGGATTAGTTACTTGTGTCCATTCAACACTCATACCCCAATCAGCCAATGTTTCTTGAGTAGCATTATAAGGACTTCTTCTACCTTGAACGGTTTCAAATTTCAATGCAATGGTAGTATCTGAGAAAATTGTATCATTCTTACCATTATCATCTTTTTTAACCAACATCCAATCTGAATTCGAAGTCATAGAATCCTTTAAACCCGCATTCACCGATGGTTTACGCTCACGGACTATTAATTCAAACTTTGCATTTGGAACTTTCAAGGGATCAACTACCTTAATATTAACCGGACCAGCACCTGCTACGTACTTGGGCTTTTCAGATATCCCTTTAGATAAAATTTCATCTACAGTTTCCTTTGTAAACTCCAAGGCCATTCCGCCATTACCTCGACCAGAAATACGAGTTAAACTTGGTCCACTTCCATAAGATGACTGCAATTCAGTACCAAAATTTTCAGGTTCTGTTTTGTGTGGAGTTGCACGATATACTCTGATATTTCTTCTACCAGCTAAGAATTGGTTAGGATCTAACTGCAACGAATCGTCTGATAAAATTGCGTAGCTCAATACCATATAGTAGTAGTTCTTAAAATCTATCAATGTGGTGTTAGAACCCGTTGCAAATAAGTCATTCTTAATGCTGAAAGTGTGTTGAATTCCTTTATCCGCACCATCTACTTTTTCAACTGGAATCATTTGACTCAATTTAGGATCGTAAACCCGATTTATGATCTGTCCGCGATTGTTTTTCATATCGCATTGGAACATTAAACGAGCTTTATCTACGTTGTCTAAATCTCCTGTATTTACTGTAGCATCTTTTAATTGGTACACCAAATAACCTTCGAACTTATAAGTCAATTCCTTATTAGCTGCATTACGATATTTCTCTACGTAATTTTCTACCTTCTCCGAGTTGGTATTTAAGAATTTCAATACCAATTCTTGATGTAATTCTTGAACTTCAATATCAGGGGCATTAGGTCCATCCAATATTTTAAAGTTGTTATTAAACAAAGTTTGTGCTTTGTCGCTCGCTAATTGCAATAATCGAATTGAACCCGTACCCAAACATGGAGAACCTGCTCCACCACTTGTTGTTCTAGCCCAAACAACACCCACAGTGATTCGTTGAACCTGACCGGGTCTTAACAAGAAAGGACCTGTTGACTGAATAAAACGACGGTCACCAGGACGGTTACCAGCGCTTTTCTCATCCCAACATTCACCAGCAAATGCAGGATCTGTATTACCAGGGAACATATAGTTCGCAGCACGGCTTCCACCGAAACCATTACCGCCCCACGTAACATTTTGTCCTTGTTTCCATTTTCCTTTCAAATAATTAAAAAATGTATTTGCATTGGCACCATCTGGGTTACCACTAATCGGGTCACTTGTATTGTTGTAATACATAAAATGACTCAATCCCATTTGGTTTCCTGAAGAATCTGTTGGACCTTCAAAATAGTCCACTCCAACAGTTGGAGGATTCAAACCATAACCTAACACCCCTTCGTCTTCATCGTCACCGTTATAACAGTATCCCAAGCTTCTTGGAACATCACAACCTACGTAATCATCAGCATAGTTACCCAAATCGGCATCTACCCATTGACCCATATAACAATCATTTACTGTAGTAAAACCACGGTTAATAATCTTGGTGGTGTAGAATGTCATGTTGTTAACCTCATCATTGGTAGAGAATGCAAACGCTGTAGTTTGACATTCTACTCCAATCGGCTGACCTGAAGATTCTGAGTGAATGTTACCTCTATCATTATAAACCCACCAGATAAACATATCCGGTTGACGATCAACACCGTTTTCTGAAATAGGACGTCTTTCGTCCAATACCGGATGTTCACCATCAAAAGGATTGTACACTCCGTCTGGAACTACTTCTTTATAAGGTGCCAAATAGGATGCCTCAGATCCTATTTTTACACTTCTGTCTTTTCCTCCGGGCCAATCTCTGATACCCGCACTTTGTGTTAAATATTTAGAAGTTTCAATCTCCTCCAATTCATCGCGTGTAACTTTCCACATTCTATCGTAAGAATTACAACGAATGGGATCCGTAGCAGCGTTTGTTGTATCTAACGGACCTGGCCAAAAATCATTACCGTTTTGTCGGTAAGTCATAGCTGCTAATTTCAAGTTACCTCCATTGTCTTTACCACCT
>CAMDDG010000060.1 GCA_945890895.1 Chitinophaga pinensis
ATCGCCTTGCGATGAAGCTTTTTGATCCATTGCACGTTAGTGCACGGGTTCAGCGAAGCTAACCCTCCCCTTCCGACTCCCCCTCCGCCCTGCGAAGTTTGTAAAACGAAGCAGGGCTTTTTATTTCAATCAGGTTCAACACTCGCCAAACAATCTCTAACACCGCAGGGCTACGGTGGATTCAGTCCACGTCTTTTCAAGTACTTAGTTGGGTTCCGCGAACCTAACCCTACCCTGTTTGCCCTAATAACCGTGTAACGTGTCATCTGCCTATTATCATGCGATAACCCAGATCATTCGGTTGCAAGATCGTAAGGTTTTGTGGTTATTTGTGTAATAATTCCATTATACCATGGGCCAATTTTTAACTCCCACAGCCTTAAAGAAAAACTTGTACAGAATCTTCAAAGAAGCAGAAAAGGAAATTATTATCATTTCGCCGTTCATCCAACTTTCGGATGAACTTAGGACCATTCTAAGGCCTAAACAGAAAATAAAAGATTTTCAGATTACCATTCTTTACGGTAAAAATGAAAGGGACCCAAGTAAAAGCCTTAACCCAACTGATTATCGATTTTTTAGTGAATTTAAGAATCATGAGATACTCTATAATGCGAATCTTCATGCCAAGTACTACGCCAATGAACGAGAAGCCATCATTACTTCCCTCAATCTGCATCAATTCTCCCTTCACAACAATATTGAAGTGGGAACACTTCTCAAGCAAACTTGGGGCTCAATAGGCAATTTAATATCTGGGAATACTGAGGATGCTGATGCTTTCAAATATTTCAACAAGGTGTTGGATCAAAGCGATGCTGTTCATGTAGCGGAATTAGATTCGCGAGGCAGATCAAGTTCAGTTATCGCAGACAACGCAAAACACTACTTCAAAGGAAACCCATCATTAGGTTATTGCATCCGTAGCGGCGAAAAAATACCCTTCAACCTAGAAAAACCCTTTTCCGATAGAGCCTACCTCGAATGGGCTAAGTACAAGAACGAATCCTACAAAGAAAATTATTGCCATTTTTCTGGTGAGAAATCCAACGGACAAACCTCTTTCGCAAAGCCGGTATTAGCGAAGTATTGGAAGGAGGTGAAGGGGTGAAAATTAATACCAACCGTATTAATTTATTAACTTTAGATTTGTAAGAAATGAAGATTAAAGAGGAGCAGGTAAAATCAAAAGAACGAGTTGCTGATCACGGTGAAGTATTCACCGCTGAAAGGGAAGTGAATGCCATGTTGGATCTTGTCAAGCAAGAAACTGAACGCATTGAATCTCGTTTTCTTGAACCTGCTTGTGGCAACGGGAATTTTTTAGCCGAAGTGTTAAGAAGAAAGCTGAAAGTTGTAAATGAAAGATATTCAAAAAATCAGATTGAGTGGGAACGCTACGCTACAATTACTGTTTCAAGCATTTATGGTGTTGACATTCTTGAAGACAACGCAGAAGAATGCCGTGAACGACTTTTTAAAATCTTTGAAGAAACGTACAAATCGCTTTTCAAAGAAAAGATTAAGGATGAATGCCTAAGAAGCATCAATTACCTCCTCAATAGAAATATCTTATGGGGAGACGCACTGGATTTCACAAACCCCGAAACTAATAAACCAATTGTGTTTTCTGAATGGAGTCCCGTGAATGGTTCCATGCTCAAACGTAGAGATTATGTGTTTCGTTTTTTAGTAGAGAAAACACATCAGTTTTCAATGTTCAACGATGAAGGAGATCCTGCAGCCATAGATGAGCCTATAAAAGATTTCCCACTTATTCATTTTTTAAAATTAGGTATAGATGATTGAAACAAGTTACAATCCTGATGTACTGACTTGCCTTGCAAATTTGAGCAACGACGAGGTTTTTACGCCTCCTACAGTTGTGAACGATATGCTTGACTTGTTACCGTCCGAACTATGGAGTAATCCAAAAACAACCTTTTTAGACCCAGTAAGTAAGAGTGGCGTTTTCTTGCGAGAAATAACCAAGCGTTTAGACAAGGGCTTGGAAACACAAATTCCGAACAAGCAAGATAGGATCAACCATATTTTGATGAATCAGGTATTTGGTATTGCCATAACTGAATTGACTTCGTTGCTTTCAAGACGAAGTGTTTACTGCTCTAAAATTGCTAATGGTCAATATTCTCTGTGTACTGAGTTTAAAGATGAACAAGGAAATTTGCGTTTTGAACGAATGAACCATACATGGCAAAGTGGAAAATGTAAATACTGTGGTGCAAACCAATCTGAATACGACCGTGGTGATGAACTAGAAACTTATGCTTACAATTTTATTCACACTGACAAACCTGAAAAAATATTCAATATGAAGTTTGATGTAATCGTTGGAAACCCGCCTTATCAGTTGAGTGATGGAGGAAATCAATCTAGTGCTGTTCCTATATATCATAAATTTATTCAACAGGCAAAAAAATTAAATCCAAAATATTTGTCAATGATTATTCCCTCCCGTTGGTTTTCAGGAGGTAGAGGACTTGATGAATTTAGAGATGAAATGTTGAACGATGATCGAATTAGAGTAATTCACGATTTCATTTCAAGCTCTGACTGCTTTCCTGGAGTTGAAATTAAAGGAGGGGTTTGTTATTTTTTGTGGGAGCGCGATTCGAGGGGTGTATGTTCTGTTTATGAACACAACGGAGCGGATGTTTCTATTTCAAACCGACCTTTACTTGAACATGGAGCAGAAACCTTTATTAGACATACTAAAGCAATTTCAATACTGAAAAAAGTTCAAGAAAAAAGAGAGAAAGGTTTAAATGAAATTTTACAAGGCGGTCGTTTTTTTGGGTTTCACACAAGCGTAAAATGGAATAGTAAAACTCAAGGAACAATACAAACAGCAGATGGTAAAAGTACATTTCCAATACAGTCATCTCAATCTAAGACCTTTAATGTCAAAGTTTATATAGCTCATGGTACTTGCTGGATTGAAAGAACAAATATTGTAAGAAGTCAAGATTATGTTGACCAATTTAAGGTAATTATTCCGCGTTCTGGTAATCCAGGTAGTACAATTTTAGGAAAACCTAAAATTTCAGAACCTAATTCATGTAGCTCAAATACATATGTTGTTGCAACTCTTCCAATTGAAAACAACCATAAAAACAATGCTATTAACATAGTTTCGTATTTGCACACAAGATTTCTAAGGTTTCTAGTTTATTTAAAAACAAGTACCCAGGACATTCCGCCAAAGGCTTACTCATTTGTTCCAATTCAAGATTTCAATGAACCTTGGACAGACGAAAAGCTATACGCCAAATACGGTTTAACGGAGGATGAAATAGCATTTATAGAATCTATGATTCGTCCTATGGATTTATCGCAAACATTGGTTGATCATGAATAAGGAATTACCGTCATCAAATTTATCGCCTTTATTGGAAGAATTGCGTGGCTTGATTGCGCAAAGTCATGCAAGCATAGCGGTAACTGTTAATTCTGCGATGAGTGTGCTTTATTGGGAAATGGGACACCGCATCAACGCAGATATTTTACAAAATCAACGGGCAAGTTACGGTCAGGAGGTTGTATCCTCATTGGCCAAAGTATTGTCGCTTGAATTTGGAAAAGGCTGGAGCGAAAAACACTTACGTCATTGTCTACGCGCTGCGGAGACTTTTCAAAACAAAGAAATTTTCTACGCACTGAGTAGAGAATTGTCATGGACGCACTTGCGCTCGGTTATATACATGGAGGATGCACTAAAAAGAAGTTTTTACATTGAGATGTGTCGCATGGAAAAATGGAGTACACGTATCCTTCAAGAACGCATTAACTCAATGCTTTATGAACGAACTGCCATTAGTAAAAAGCCTGAAGAGACCATTAAAAACGAAATTCAAGCGCTTGAAGCCAATAAACAATTAACAAACAACCTGGTGTTTCGAGATCCTTATTTATTGGAATTTCTTGGGCTGCAAGACACCTATTCTGAAAAAGACTTGGAATCTGCAATTTTAGTTGAATTGCAAAAATTTATCATTGAATTGGGATCTGATTTTGCGTTCATGGCAAGGCAAAAACGCATCACGATAGATAACGAAGATTATTACCTCGATCTGCTATTTTATCACCGCCGCTTAAGATGTCTGGTTGCTATTGAGCTCAAGCTCGGAAAATTTGAGGCCGCACACAAAGGTCAAATGGAACTTTATCTCAAATGGCTGGAAAAGTACGAACAGGTTGAGGGAGAAAATTCCCCTGTTGGTCTCATACTTTGCGCCTCGAAAAATGAGGAACACATTGAATTGTTACAGTTGGAGAACAGCAATATCAAGGTGGCAGAATACTTGACGCAACTGCCCGACATGAAGGTTTTGGAAATGAAACTCAATCAAGCCATTGAATTGGCAAAAAACAAAATAATTCTAGATGAGCAGTAGAGAATTTTTTCCAGCACGGGTTTCTGTAAATCCTACTATTTACGCTTACGAATTAAGGGAAGTCAATTCTCATGTAGGTCAATTAAAAGTAGGTTTCACTGACCGAGATGCGTTTACAAGAGTTTCAGAACAACTTAAAACAAGTGCAGTTAAATACAACATCGTTTTTGAAACATCGGCTATGCGAAACGATGGCAGTTCTTTTACGGATAAGGATGTTCATCGCTTCTTAAGAAAAAAAGGAATTCACAATCCCGAGGGAGAATGGTTTAAATGCACCGTTAAAGATATTGAGGCAGCAGTATTAGCCCTTAAAACAGGTATTGATAACGATGACAACAGAACCTTGTCTTTTGGAATGCGTCCAGAACAAGAACAAGCGGTTGATAAGGCAATTGCTTACTTTTCGAGTTATACACAAGAAAATCCAGGCGAGACACCACATTTCCTATGGAATGCCAAAATGCGTTTTGGTAAAACCTTTGCGAGTTATCAATTGGCAAAGAAAAAGGGTTGGACAAAAATTTTAGTGCTTACCTTCAAACCGGCTGTTCAAAATGCTTGGGAAGAAGATTTAAATAATCACCTTGATTTTGAGGGTTGGCAATTCATCGCACGTAATGGTCTTTCTTTTGAACAAGCGGATCCAAAGAAACCAATAGTATGTTTCGGTTCATTTCAAGATTATTTAGGTAAAAACACAAGTACTGGAGGTATAAAAACTAAAAACGAATGGGTTCATGCTACCAATTGGGATTGTGTCATTTTTGACGAATACCATTATGGAGCCTGGAGAGAAAACGCCAAAGAATTATTTGAGGCAGAAGGTAAAAAAGAGATTGAGTTTGGTGAAGGAGTTGGAATAGAATATTTCGATGAAGAAACAATGCCGATTACCACAAATCATTATTTGTATTTATCAGGCACCCCATTTCGAGCAATCGCATCAGGTGAATTTATTGAAGAACAAATTTTCAACTGGACATATTCCGATGAACAGAAAGCTAAAAGTGAATGGGATGGTGAAAACAATCCTTATGCTTCCCTGCCAAGAATGGTTTTAATGACTTATCAATTACCTGATTCAATAAAAGAAATTGCAATGAAAGGCGAATTCAATGAATTTGACCTCAACATTTTCTTTTCAGCCAATGGTGAAGGTGATAATGCTCAATTCAAATACAAAGATGAAGTTCAAAAATGGTTGGAATTAATTCGTGGAGGATTTTCAGAAACATCCATCGATAATTTAAAAATGGGTGCATCAAAACCCCCAATGCCATTTTCTCATGCACCACTACTAAAGGTATTAAATCACACATTTTGGTTTTTACCAACCGTTTCATCTTGTCACGCAATGGCGAACTTGCTAAAAGAACGTCAGAATACTTTTTATCACGATTATACTGTTGTAATTGCAGCAGGAACAAGCGCAGGAATTGGAGTTCATGCACTACCTCCAGTATTGGAGGCAATGACAGACAATCCTCTTGAATCAAAAACAATAACATTATCCTGTGGTAAATTAACAACTGGGGTTTCCGTTAAACCTTGGACGGGTATTTTTATCCTACGGAACAGCTCATCGCCTGAAACATATTTTCAAGCAGCATTTAGGGTTCAAACTCCTTGGTCAATAAAGAATCCAGATAGTAAATCGCCAAATAAGGAAGAAATCCTCAAAGAGGAATGTTATGTGTTTGATTTTGCACCTGACAGAGCATTACGCCAAATTGCTGATTACAGTTGTAGATTAAATGTGGGTGAATCAAATCCGGAAGCAAAAGTTGCTGAATTTATTAGTTTTCTTCCTGTTTTAGCTTATGACGGAAGTTCTATGAAGCAAATTGATGCAGCAGGAATTTTGGATATGGCAATGAGTGGTACAACAGCCACCTTATTAGCGAGAAGATGGGAAAGTGCATTGCTCGTAAACGTTGACAACAATACACTATCGAGGTTAATGAATAACCCGGAGGCAATGAAAGCGTTAATGAGTATTGAAGGTTTCCGAAATTTAAATCAAGACATTCAAACAATCATTAACAAATCTGAATCTGTCAAAAAAACAAAGAAAGAAGCGAATGATCGTGAACTAACTCAAAAGGAAAAAAAACAACTTACAGAGGAAGAAAAGGAGTACAAAAGTTTGCGTAAACAGATACAAGAAAAACTGATAAAGTTTGCCACTCGTATTCCAGTATTTCTCTACCTGACAGATTACCGTGAACGTAGTTTGAAAGATGTAATAACAAAGTTGGAACCAGGACTTTTTAAAAAAGTGACAGGTTTAAGTGTTTCAGATTTTGAATTACTAGTAAGTCTTGGAGTCTTCAACAGTGCATTAATGAACGATGCCGTTTATAAGTTCAAACGCTATGAAGATTCTAGCCTGGAATATGTTGGGATAAATAGACACGAAGGCCAAAACGTAGGTCTTTTTGATACTGTTATCTCTCGTGTTGAATATGAATCAACTTTTGAAAATGAGGATTAATAAATAGATATATTAAATGCAAACACAAAAATATTCCGTTAACCAGCACCTAATCGAAACCCTTTTGGTTTGGGTTAAAAGTGGTGAAATAGCGATCCCCGAAATAGATAAGCAATTATATGCTAAATATGGTCTTACACAAGAAGAAATTGGGTTCATAGAAAGTATGATTAAACCGATGGAGTAACTCATATTTTAATGACAAATCAATAATCTTATGCAATCATTTTCAACATTAATCTAACTATGAAAATATTTAATTGGAAAAAAGATAAAACAAGCCCAACATCCGATCCATATTTGTATGACCGATTAAACGCTGATATGAATTATTGTGGTTTAAGTCCTGAAATACAAAAGGGTTTTCTTTTTTATTTGGGTGCATCAATTAATATTGGAATTAATGAAAGCCCTGTTGATTTAAGTCAGTACATGTCAACACCTGATCTTCAGAAAGAATCGTATTTAAAGATTATTAATGAATATTCCCAATCTACTGGTGACTTTTCAGACTACGGGGATCTAAATGATGGAGTATTTAGAACAATGATTTACACATGTAATACAATTTTGTTTCAATTATTGGGTTTGGAACCAGGTGAAATCGATAATCAACTTAGATCAGTCACTTTAGGAAATTCACAATTATCTCCCTTTTTAAAAACAGCTGTTGATGAAGATCTTCTAAATAAGTACTTAAAACAGACCTACAATTTAAATGTATGCCATAACCTCATGGAGGACCTCTTTTATAAAATGGGTGATCATTTAAATAAAACGGGATACGATAATCGTAAATCTTATGAAGCTGGGTATGCACATTTCTGCATGCAAACAACCATGGATGTTAAAGGTACCAGATTTCTTTTGTCCACAATTTATAATTCCCTATCACCATTGTACAAAGCATTTTTTAGTTATCCAATTTTAAATTTTGCTTATCAAGATGCTTTAAAAGCAAATCATATTTTCAGTAATACACTCCAAATGTTTTATGCTGGAATCAACCCTTCAATAATACAACCCATTCACCAATTGCACCAGATGGTATTTTATGTACCAAATAGTTCTGATTTTCGTCCACAGTGGGATTTCGAAACACGAAATGACTCAGAAAAACAAGCGATGATATTTTTAAATGCGATTTCTATTCGTGAAACAAATATTATGAGTTTAAAAAGTCAATTTTTAGAATATGATGATTTTATGTGCCCTGAACTAAAAAATGCTGTAATGGATAGGGATGAGTTGTACTATACTATTCAAAAAGGAATAATTGGAAAATATAATATTCGACCAGCGGGGAAGGATCCCGAGGTTTGGAATAATTTGGGTGACCTTATCCAATATTTCTGTATACTGTTTTACGAAACATGTTTACATGCTGTGATTATGGATGAAATAAAAATTAACGAATAGTAATTCTAAAAAAAAAATCAATAAATATGCAAGCAGGTCGATCAACAATTAACGACATATTCAATCAAAATAAAGTCTTAGAAATACCATTTTTCCAACGTGCTTATGTTTGGAATACAGACCAGTGGGAACGATTTCTTGAAGATATGGAAATGGTTTCAATAACCAATAAGCCCTATTTTCTTGGTTCAGTTATTCTAAAGCAACAGCTCACTCAATCTACCCAAAGTGTAGGAGATAGAAGAACAGTTATTGATGGTCAGCAACGTTTGACAACACTTTGTATATTTTTTAAAGTTCTCAGTTTAAAATTGAAAAATGGGTATCTGGCTAATATTTTCAGATTACCCATGTCTACATTTGATATTGCACTAAAGCATAATCACAATGATGAAGAATCATTTAACACTGTTATGAATCTTGAAGAAGAATTAATTCTCCCTGCAACCGATCACATTACAATGGCATACATGTTTTTTAAAGACAATGTAAAAATAAACCAAATTAATCCTCAGAATATCTTAACCAACATAATGTTTGTTGGCATTGACCTGAGTTACGATGATGATGAACAACAAATTTTTGACACCATAAACTCCTTAGGCGTTCGCCTTACGACTGCTGAACTATTAAAAAACTATTTTTTCGGACGAGATGATTATCAGCAATATTTAACCTATTGGCAAAATATCTTCGAAGCGAATGATGAGGTAAAAAAGTACTGGGACACGGAGATTGTTGCAGGTCGCATTAGAAGGCATTTTATTGACTTATTCTTTTATTCATTCCTTCAAATTAAAATACAGGACAACAAATATTCAGTTAAAACAGAAGATAAAAATCAATACACTAAAGTTGATGGCTTATTTGACTCTTATAAATCCTTTATAAGTGAATACAAGATTGATAAGCAAGAATTGATTGAGGAGATTAAACAATATGCCCAATTATTTAAAAACAATTTTGACTTACAAGTCCTAGATTCAGAACTTCCTGCAGAAAGTTCAATGGATCGTATAAATGCAATAATTTTTGGATTAGAAAATACCACGATAATTCCTTACGTCTTATTCATTCTAAAAAACGTATCCGACGTTAACGAACAAAAAGCAATGTTTGGCTACTTAGAATCATACTTATTACGAAGAATGGTTTGTCATTCAAATACTAAGAATTATAACTCACTTTTCTCTGAAAGTCTAATAAATAATGAAATCCTCAGCCTTAATGATTTAAAAGAATATATTGAAAATCGTTCTGCAGACAATAATTATTTACCAAAAGATGATGAACTAGAAAGAGGCTTTAAATATTCTAGATTAGTTAATAAACAAGCTACTGGGATTCTTTATTTCATCGAATCAAAATTGAGAAATAGATCATTACACTCAACAGCAATGCTTGGCCTTAAAAGTTATAGCCTTGAACACGTGATGCCAAAGAAATGGGAGAATAATTGGCCTGCAGTAGATACACAACAAGAAAAAGACGAGAGAAATGCGGCATTAATGACGATTGGTAATCTTACGATAATTCCTTCTTCGTTAAATTCTTCTATTAGAGATTCGAATTGGGAAATCAAAAAGCATGGAACAATCAATCGCCCAGGTCTAATTCAATACGCAAATGGATTAGAAACTTTCAGTCAATATTTATATGAGGATATCTGGGATGAAAATAAAATAATTCATCGTGCAAACTTTCTCTATGAAAAGGCAAAAACAATTTGGAAAGTGGATTGATCTTATACCCTGATTAAATTTATGATATATCGTGATTTATGTTAATTCCAATAAAAAAGAAGTTGTAACCGAATTAATAACCCTCCCTGTAAATTAATGGATAATGAATTTTAGTTGAACTGAAGAATTTATGAAAATCGAATTAAATGCACTGCTTGAAGAAACACTTAAAAAGTATAGAAAAATCAAATTTGATCTTACTTATGTAAACAAAGGATGTATAGTTGAGCTAGAAATCGGCGATAAAAAAAACGAAGAGTGCGGTTCAATTTATGATGAATTATCGGAGTGGTTGAGTTACGGGGGATTTCTCGATTATTTAATTAAACATAACGTATTCCACAATTTTTCTGGTGAATTCTTATTTGAAAATAAAGAAATATTTATTCTTATTACCCTAATTGGAAGCTGTTGGGAAATTGAGGATGATCCCAATATA
Organism: Chitinophaga pinensis; assembly: GCA_945890895.1. GTDB lineage: Bacteria > Bacteroidota > Bacteroidia > NS11-12g > UBA955 > VMCP01. Next base: position 10,513 of record CAMDDG010000060.1, read on the forward strand.
AAACACTTATACTTATCGAAAGAGTTTGTTACTGATGACCTTAAAATTGATTTGAATGAACTTAAGATACCAGCTTTTGATGAAGATAAATTTAGCCTTTGCTTTTTCAAACGGAAAGATTCGCAGCTTGAAAAATTAGAATTAAATTATTTTGACGATGAATGGAAAAATTACACCTTAAATGAACAACAATTTAAAATTTTGAAAGAACATGTTGATTCAGTAATTATTAGCTCCATTCCCATATATGAAATTGATTTTGATCATGAAGTTATTTGGGAGGTCAATTGTGATGACTGGTACTTAGATTTTAATTATTGGACAACACCAATTAGAATAAGCTTAAATGACGTTCTTTCTGCATAAAATAACGAAAGAACAATGGTTTATCCAACATGAAAAATTAGGTTTGGATAAGAAATGGTTTATTCAATTTAACAGCCGAGCTAACACTGATTTTTTCAAGTTATGTTCCACAAATATTATAAAGGAAACGATAATACTAGGCGCATGCACCCTAACCGAATTAGATGAAAAAATTGATTGTTCAATTTTCATATTCCCTGAATACCAACGACAAGGATATGCAACAAAATGTATTTCGGAATTAATTTCAACTTATGATAACATTCAATTTACTGTTTCCATGTATAATGAGAATTCCCTGAGATTTTTTGAATCTTTAGATTGTTTAAATAAAACAGAACTCAAGGAGCAAAATCGGACATTTGTATTCAGGAAATTTAAAAAACCCACAGCTAAAGAAATAAGGCTTTGACCTATTGAATAAACTATAACGCCAACCAAATGACCTGCCAACTCACCATCGTACGCGGAGGAAGGTTTGAATTCGCTCGCACCGGAATCTATCCGGAATATTTGCAATTCTACTTCCCCGAGGAAAACAAACGTTGGCGGGTGAAATTACAGCATGAAGTTCAATCCGGTTTTCTTCGTTCCAAGGGAGAAATCCAGTACGAATATCAATACATGAATGATTCCTGCAAGATCCGAAAGTGGGATAAACATTTTCCCAATGCGTTTGAGGAGATTGATTATGTGCTCGTGATGTTGGTGGATTGAGGGTGTCCCCTACTCGCCCTAGTTACGCGCCACGCGGTTAATCTGGGGTGGAAAGTTCATTTAGTTCTTGTGGTATTCGTCCACTGCCTAAGATAGTGTAATGCAACCTAACACCTCACTCTTATTTTGCGACAACTCAGGTCAGCGGCTTGTGAAAAAAAAATAAAACAGGCCATTTTTGTTACCAAAATATGAATTATGACAAGTTAATGATGTTAAAATTTTACCTTTAAAGCTGAAATTTAAAAACCTACTAAAAACCTAATTACCATGAGACGGGATTTTGAGAAAACACAATTAAGAAAAGAGAAGGTGCTTTCAAGCATTCAAAATGTTCTACAACAAGTTGATACAGAAAATATCAACAACAAGGACATGGATCTTCTTGCACGTATTTTGGACATGATAAGCATGTGTTACCAGGAAAGGATAAATATCTATTTAGATAGTTTTCGAAAAGATGATTTGTACCGAAGAGAGGTAAGATACTATGATTGGGCAGAGGGGCGTCATTCCGATGACCTTCCTGAACCCAAAATCAACGACTGTGTGAAAGGTATACGAAACGGTATTCCCACGAATATAGAAGATAACATCAATTTCTTTCCAAGTGAAAACAAGGGAATTTGTCGGCCACAATGCGTTGTGCTTTCCACTGGTGATTGGGAATTTGGCGACACTAAGTTTAGAAATGACATATTGAGCTATTGGTATCGTTGTTTTTACACCAATCGTTTTACTTTGATTTTTACTGAATCATGGCAACACACCAGCTGGCAGAAATGGAAGCAATTGGTAGATGCGTATGTTGCAAAACAAAACTTCGAAATCAGAGGACAAGTAGAATCCGTTGACCATACCGTGGTAATTATTGAATACAGCGAAGACGGGGTACAATTAAGGTACTGCGAGAAATCGATGTAAAGGGAATTAATACCCAAAATATTTCAAATACTTTTGATATTATAATCTGCTTGAAATGAGGCAATTCGTGGGGGGAAGTATCCTTGATAATTTACTGGATTACTTTGAAAAAAATAGCTCAAAAAAGGAGTCGGCACAAAATTTAGCTAAATGGTTGTCTCACTTTCATTTTAAGAGTAAATCAAATTTCGAAAATAAAGAGATTGAATATAACTCCAGTATAGCGGTAATTCTAAATCTTCTGCAAAGAGGATTACCTACTAGATTGAACTTTCATGCATTAGAAAGCTTGGTTGAAAAATCAGAAGTTGTTGAATGGGATACTAAAAATGATAGTTCTTTTACATTAACATTAGATGACAATAAAGACGAGATTGAAGAACTCATCTTTAAAAGTTTGCACATAATAGACCCAAGGCTTAAACTGGGAGATTTAAATTCCAATTACAAAGAGTCTTGGGAAAGACTTGGAAGCGAGTTTGAAGAAAAATTCTTATACAATCATCTACCAAATAATATCTCGAAAAACGGAGCATTTATCATTCAGTTAATGGCATCTCAAAGAAGTATTGGTAACATCGTGTCAGGAAGTATCAACACTACCAATCTACAGAAAAGAGTACAACTGAATTTTGACGAACAAAGAACTGACTTTTCGATTGAATTTCCTTATTTCGAATCGAATAATCCAAAAGGTATTGTAATTGAAATAGATGGATCTCAACATCAAAACCCTGAGCAAC
>CAMDDG010000061.1 GCA_945890895.1 Chitinophaga pinensis
CAGGATTTGAGGACGGATGCTCTTTAAGTATTTTACGATTTCAAGTGCTTGGCAGCCGAAAGTGCCAAGATGTAAGTCGCTCATCACGCAAACTTCAAAAGCTCTTCTGCTCGAATTATTCATGATTCGAAGCTCGCTATCGAAGTTTAACTGAATATCAATCCAGTGTGATTTTTAAGTTATTTAAATGGCTGACGAATTGTAAATTGAGGTATTTTATGAATGTATTTTAAATAGAAATTAAATAAATTTAATAATAGTTTTGAACGCGTAAAAATAACAAATGAATTGGCCACGGGAGTTGCACCTAGAGTACTTTTAATTTCCGTTCCAGTTCTGCCTAAGTTAACTTTTTTTGCTTTATTTTCAATTCCTAAACTAATGATATCAATTAACATTCGCTGATAAAGTTTACTTTCCGATGGAACGGCTTTGCTCATTCCTAATTGCATTGCATAAAGAGTTTCTGAGCCTACAATGCAACTAATAAATCCCATTAAATCTCCGTTAAGAAAATAGCCAAAAACTCGATAATTATCTCCAAGAGCTTTTTTATAACTATGAATTAATTCTGGTAGATTTTTACCTATAGCAATCGTTTTATCTTGTAATGTTTGATGCAGTAATGCCGCGCAAGGTGCAATCCATTCATTGCTCGGTTTTTTACTTAATTCCTCAACGTAGAATTCGCTTGAACTTTGAATGGTTTTATTTGCACGAACACGATATTTAGATGAAAATGCTTTTAAATAGTCGTCGAAATTATTCCAATTTTCATTTATTGGAACTACCATAAAGGGTTCTGCGGTAACGGTTACTGAATCGGGAAATTTCGCATCCCCCAAAATATTAGCAACTAAAATGGGACAGTTTCTTGTGAGACCTTCAAATTGTGATATGCCTTGACCTTGAATGAGTTCGGGAAATGATAATCCGGGTGCACAATTATTTCCAATGATCCTAATTATTCCTTTTTTCGAGTAAAGATTAAGTAATTTAATGAAAATGCGATACACATATTTTCCAGTTGGATTGCTTAATTCCATGATGCTGGAAGGATAAAGATGTTCTCCAATGCGTATGCTGCCGCTGTGGTTGGGCATGGACTGGCAAATTTTTTCGCATATTTCGGAGGATAGAGTTTCAGAATTCACGCCGCGAATATCTCTAAAGATGTTCAAACGACTATGATCGCAAATCGTTTGGTTTGATAATTTCGTCGGTTATTTTAACAATTATATAAAATTGATTTTGTTTCAATCATTCCCCACCTATTTTTGTAGAATGACCCAAAAAGTTACTCATAAAATATTATCAGGATTATTTGTATGTGGAATGCTTGTTACGCAAACGGCATGGTCACAAAAAGCAGTAAAGGGATATCCACTATCTAATAGATTGAATTCGTACAAACAGATTAAATTAACAACGGATACTACGATACTTTCTGAAGCAGAAAAACAGTGTATTGTACATTTGATTCGCGCTGCAAAACAAGCAGATGAGATCTTTTGGAAGCAAACCTACATGGCTAAAAGTGATGCTTTAAAGGGAATTAAGAACGATACGCTTCGCAGGTTTTTGGAAATAAATTACGGTCCTTGGGATCGACTAAATAACGATAAACCCTTCATGGTGGGTGTGGGAGAGAAGCCTAAAGGTGCTAATTTTTATCCCGCTGGTTTCGATGCCAATCAAGTTGAGGAAGGGTTGAAATTCCGAGTTTTAAGTCCATATACAATTATTAAAAATGAACCAAAACCCGATCCTAAAACTCCGCCTGCACCACTTAAACCGGGTGAGTTGCCTATAGAAGTGCTACCCTTGAAAAATGGGAATATGATTTCGGCTCAAGGTTTTGGTGAGGCGTACCGTGAGGAAGTTGGTAAAATTATGAATGAAATGGAATTAGCAGCCCAAGCCATTGAAAAAGAAGATCCCGCATTTGCGCAATATTTGAGAGTAAGATCGGGTGCAATTGGTTCGAGCGACTATATCATGTCTGATATTGAATGGTTGAATTTAAATTCTCGATTGGATTTAATTATCGGTCCAATTGAGAATTATGAAGATAAATTATTGGGTGTTAAAACTTCCTTTGAGGCATACGTATTGGTTCGCGATAAAGAATGGGGTAAAAAATTGGATCGTTATGTGGCGCTTTTGCCTGAATTGCAAGCAAGTTTGCCTGTTTCCAATGAATATAAACCATCGTTGGCGGATGAAACTCCTCAACGAGAAGAAGGTGCTCCAGTTGAAATGATTGAGGAACCCGGGTTTCCTCCAATGCCAAAACCTGCGAAAGCCTTGAGTCAATTAGCCGTATTTGATGCTGTTTATTATGCTGGGGATTGCAATTCAGGTTCAAAAACCATTGCAGTTAATCTTCCCAACGATGAAACCATACAGAAATATTTTGGTACCAGAAGATCACAATTAAAAAATACCATGCGTGCCAAATTTGAGAATATGGTAGTGCCTATTTCTAAGAAATTGATTGTTACAGAACAACAATCGAACATTACGTTCGAAGCGTTCTTTAATAATGTAATGTTCCATGAAGTTGCACATGGTTTGGGTGTTAAGAATGTTGTGAATTCCGTAGATGGTAAAGTAATTACCGTAAGAGAAGCTTTAGGTGCAACGTACTCGGCAATTGAAGAATGTAAGGCTGATGTGTTGGGTTTGTATATGGTTACTAAGTTGCATGAAAAAGGCGAATTAACTGGGAATTTGGATGATTATTATGTAACGTTCGTGGCTTCTGTTTTTCGTTCAGTTCGTTTTGGAGCTTCCAGCGCGCATGGCAAAGCAAATATGATCACTTTCAATACCTTAGTTAAGAACGGTTCAGTTGTAAAAACGGCCAAAGGTTACAAAGTGGATGTAGTAAAAATGAAACAAGCTATTTCCGACTTAGCCGCTGAGTTGTTAATTTGGCAGGGAAATGGCAATAAAGCCATTGTTCAAACTGTTTTGGATACCCGCGGTTTGATTGGTGTAGAATTACAGAAAGATTTAGATGTATTAAGCAAAGCCAATATTCCTGTGGATATCACTTTTGAACAAGGAATAGATGTATTGGGTTTGCAACGTTTTGATGTTAAAAAGTAAATATAGAATGAGAAAATGGATTTCATTAAGTTCCATTTCGGCTGTGGTAGCTGTTTTGGTATTTTGTAGTAATAAACCCGCTTCTGGCGATGAACCTTTACTTAAACGTCTTTTATTTACACTAAGTACGGAACATTACAGTCCAAAGGAAATCAATGATTCGCTTTCAGCTCAGATTTATTCTAATTTCTTAGATAAGATTGATGGAGACAAACAGTTTTTTACTAAAGTAGATATTCAGAAGTTTGAAGTTTATAGGTTTTCCATCGACGACCAAATGAAAGCAGGTCGTTTTGATTTCTTTGATACGGTGTGGACAACACTGAGTCAACGGCTCAATGTAATTGAACCCTGGATTGAGAAATCAACTCAGTCGCCTTTGAATTACGATGAAAAATTAACCTATGTTTCCAGAGAGAAGGAAAGAGAGTATGTGGCTGATTTGAAAGGTTTGGAATCAAAATGGTCTTTGTGGACTCGTTTTCAGGTGGTAGACCGTTTGTATCGTAAGATAGAGCAACAAAAAGAGTTGAAATCTGGAAAATCCGACTCTGGATTGTCTAAAACTACACCTTTTGATACTTTGGAATTTAAAGCGAGAAATGAAACTCAGAAGTATGTAAAGGACTGGTTTAAGCGTTGGCGAAAGATGGATCGACAAGATCAAATTTCATTTTACGCAAATACAGTTGCAGAAATTTATGACCCGCATACTAATTATTTCCCTCCCGCGGATAAAGAGAATTTTGATATATCCATGACGGGTAAATTGGAAGGAATAGGTGCTACTTTGACCGAACGCGATGGATTTGTAAAAGTAGAGCGAATAGTACCAGGAAGTGCATCGTACAAACAGGGTGAACTAAAAGCGGGTGACTTAATTCTTAAGGTAGCACAAGGCGCTGCAGAACCGGTAGATATAGTAGATATGAAGTTGGACGATGCAATTCAATTAATTCGCGGCAAAAAAGGCACGGAAGTTCGATTAACAGTGAAAAAGCCCGATGGAAGTATCCATGTAATTCCAATTATCAGAGAAACGGTAGTTATTGAAGAGAGTTATGCAAGAAGTGCTATCTTTACTTACAAGAAGAAGAAATTTGGAATCATCCAATTGCCAAGCTTTTATGCTGATTTTTCTTCCCGAGGAAGAGGCAGAAACAGCGCTGGAGATGTGAGAATTGAAGTGGAGAAATTGAAGAAAGCGGGTGTTTCTGGAATTGTACTGGACTTGCGAAATAACGGTGGAGGTAGTTTAGCGGATGCTATTGACATGAGTGGATTGTTTATTTCTCAAGGGCCTATCGTGCAAGTAAAAGATCCCGGTGGAAATATACAACAAGCCAATGATCCCGATCCACAAACTATATACGACGGTCCGTTGGTTGTATTAACGAATACGTACAGTGCTTCTGCTTCTGAAATTTTAGCTGCAGCTCTTCAAGATTATAAAAGAGCCGTTATTGTGGGAACAAAAAGTACCTTTGGTAAAGGTACAGTTCAAACAATGGTTCCGTTAAAAGGCGGTAATTCTTCCGTTTTCCCCAAAGGTTTTGGTGAATTGAAGGTAACAATCCAGAAATTTTATCGAATTAATGGAGGAACTACTCAATTGCAAGGAGTTATTCCCGATGTGATTGTTCCAGATCCATACGATGAAATTGAACGCGGTGAAAAAGAAATGGATTTTCACATGCCCTTTGATCAAATCCCTGCGGCGGTTTATAAATCCTACGAAAACAAGAAGTACAAGAATGCTATAGTAGAAGGTAACAAATCTGTAAAAAGTGAAAAGTATTTTGAATTAGTTAAAGAACGTTCAAAGCAAATTGCTCAGATGAGAGATGAGATGACCTACAACCTTTGGTTAGAAGGATACAAAGAGCAACAAGAGCAACTGAAAAAGCAAGATCAAAAGTTTAAGGACTTTAGATACGAGAAGAAAATTGATACTACTTTTGCTCTGGAAGTTGATTTAAAAGAGGTAAAAGGCGATACCATAAAAACTAAGACCCGTGAAACATGGATGAAGGGGTACAATAAAGATGCATACATTGACATTGCATCCAAAATACTATACCAGTGGTCTGGTCGTTAATAGTAATTGCCAATTTTCAGGTTTTGTATTCTGAAATGTAAGTGATTATTCGAAAATGTAAAAAAGCAAACCCTTCCAAAAGAAGGGTTTGCTTTTTTATGAAGGGTTTGCTTTTTTTATTAAACTATGGATTCACCAACAGAATCGACAATGCGCATAATCCTAATCAATCCTTCCACAAAAAAGGAAAGAGTATGCCGGTTAGGACTAAAATCATGAAGTTTAATCCGCCTAACAGCATGGCATCTTTGTAAATAGAAGAAACCAATACGGGATTTAATGCTTTTTTTGAAGCGGATATTCCCACTAAAATAAGAGGCAGTATTACGGGAAGACTTAAAACTGGAGCTAAATATCCAGCTCCATCTGCTTTGGATGAAACGGCTCCAATAAAAGTATACACTGTAGAAACTCCAGCTGTAACCAATAATAATATCAAAATGTAAGGTAATATGTGTTGAACAGGTATCCCCAGAAACCAACCAAAAAAAGCTAAATTCAACACAGAAAACAGGAGCATGGTTAGCCATCCATATACTACTTTTGACCAATAAATACTTGAAGGGGAAGCTAATTGATTCCAGTAAATCCAACGGGATCTAGAAACTAGCGTAAAGCTTTTGGATACTCCATTGATGGTGGTAACAATTAAGCTGATCCAAAACAAACTGTTCCACATAGAAGTATTTATTTTGGGTTGCGATAACATGCTGAGCAGGGCTAACGTGGCAAGTTGTAGCACCGCAGATGCAAAAACTGTGGGTTTTTTCAAATCCAATTGCAATTCTAATCGAATCAACTGTATGGTTTTTGCAATGCTATTCATTTGTGATTACCTTCGCGAAGGTAAATCAAATGGTGCGCTTGTTGAAAGTTCATCCCAAAATTTACCCGAATTTATTATAACAACATTAAATCCAAACCAACATGTTTAAGAAAATATTGATTGCAAACCGAGGTGAAATAGCCATTCGTGTAATGAGAACCTGCAAGGAAATGGGAATTAAAACCGTTGCTGTTTACAGTGAAGTAGATACTTTGGCTCGACATGTAAGGTATGCAGATGAGGCTTATTGCATTGGTGGGCCGGCATCATCAGATAGTTATTTGAAGATGGATCGTATTCTGGAAGTTTGTAAAAATACGGGTGCCGAAGCCGTACATCCGGGGTATGGTTTTTTGTCGGAAAATTCCATTTTTGCTCAATTATTAGCGGAGAATAATATTGTTCTCATTGGACCAACGCCAGAGGCAATGGAAATAATGGGTAGTAAAATTGCAAGTAAGCAAGCAGTAGAAAAATTTGGAGTTCCATTAGTGCCTGGTATTAACGAAGCGATTCAAGATGCTCTTGCCGCTTTGGAAGTAGGTAAAAATATTGGATTTCCCGTATTAATTAAAGCTTCTGCTGGCGGTGGAGGTAAAGGAATGAGGGTAGTTTATCATGAAGATGACTTTTTGTCTTCGTTAACAGCAGCTCAAAATGAAGCACGTTCTGCCTTTGGAGATGATAGTGTTTTTATTGAAAAATATGTTGGAAATCCGCGTCATATTGAGTTTCAAATATTAGCAGATAATCACGGCAATGTATGTCATATTTTTGAACGAGAGTGCAGCATTCAACGTCGACATCAAAAGTTGGTGGAGGAAGCTCCTAGTGTTGTGCTATCTGAAAATTTGAGAAATAGAATGGGTGAAGCTGCCGTTAATGTTGCAAGAGCATGCAATTACTCAGGTGCTGGTACCGTGGAATTTCTGTTGGGGGATAATGATGAGTTTTATTTCTTGGAAATGAATACGCGTTTGCAGGTAGAACATCCGGTTACAGAAATGATTACAGGTTTAGATTTGGTTAAAGAACAAATTAATGTGGCTTACGGGTTGCCCCTATCATTTACTCAAAACGATTTGAAAATCAATGGACACGCAATTGAATTACGCGTTTGTGCAGAAGATCCGTATCAACAGTTTTTACCCAATATTGGCAAAGTTAAAACCTATTTGATTCCAGCCGGTCCGGGAATTCGAGTGGATGATTGCATGGAAAGTGAAATGGAAATTCCAATTTATTACGATAATATGCTGTCTAAATTGGTTGTTTGGGGAAGTAATCGAACAGAAGCTATTGAACGCATGCGACGCGCCATCAATGAATATGTAATTACTGGAATTCAAACTACGTTGTCGTTTGGAGAATTTGTAATGACGCATCCCAAATTCATAGAAGGCGATTTTAACACGCATTTTATTCAGAATTACTTCAATCCCGAATCGGAAGAGGTTGCCGTTGGTGAATCTGAAATGGAAGTATTTGCCTTGGCTGCTGCTCATTTTTTTCAAGTTTCAAAATCACCATCTTCCATGGAAACGGTAGTTTCGGGGGATGCTAATTCAGATTCTAAAGGCAGTGCGTGGTTCAGAAATCGTAAGTAGAATCTGATTGTTTACAGCAATTTTCGATTTTCTTATTTTTAAAAGTAACTGGATAACAGCAATTAATATTTAACGAAATGAAGGTTCTTCTTATTGATGATGTCCATGAAGTATTAACAATTGGCCTTCTACAAGCTGGTTGGGAGGTGGATTATCAACCAAATTTAAAAAAAGAAGAATTTTTGCACGCTTTGAAGGCTTCTCAACCCAATGGAGTAGTAGTTCGAAGTAAATTGAATATGGAATCCACTCACCTCGATGAAATGAAACGCCTGGGTGTGGAATGGATAGCTCGCGCAGGGGCAGGAGTAGATAATATTGATGTAGAGTACGCAAGTAGAATTGGAATTAAGCTGATTCATGCCGTAGGTGCAAATGCCGATTCAGTAGCGGAGCACATGGTAGGAATGTTGCTGTCGTTAAGACATAATTTGTATCGCTCACACGCAGAAGTTATGCAATTTCAATGGAATCGAGAGAAGAATCGCGGAGTTGAAATCCATGGTAAAACATTGGGAATCATTGGATATGGTCATACAGGTTCGAAATTAGCTCAAAAGCTATCGGGCTTTGGAATGAAGATTTTAGCCTACGACAAATACCATCCTGTGTTGAATGAGAACACAACCCAAGACGGTGGACATTTGCTTGGTTCAAATCGTTTATCAAACGAGGATGAACACGGGTTGAAACAGAGTAAACTCGGTGTTGTAAGCAATTACGATGTGAACGGAAATCTAATATCCCCAAAAAATCCAAAATCTCTTACAGAAGAGATAAGATTCACAAATCAGGTAAAAGGTGTAGAATTGGAGGAGCTCAAACGGGAATCGGATATTATTAGTTTTCACGTTCCGCTGACCGATGAAACCCGGAATTGGGTGAACGATGATTTTTTAGAGGGATGTAAGCCGGGATTGGTATTGTTGAACGGAAGTAGGGGCGAAGTAGTTCAGTTGAAAACGGTGTTAAAACATTTGGAAAACAACAAGTTAAGTGGATTTGCTGCCGATGTTTTGGAAGTGGAGCCTCCTTCAAAAATGGATGATCATACACGAGAAGTTTTTGAAAAATTAGGAACATTTTCCAATGTAATGTTTTCGCCACATATTGCCGGATGGTCGGTAGAAAGTTATCGTCAAATTTCCGAATATTTATTACGTAAGATAATGAAATACAATGATATGGGATGATTTATTTGCGGAAATTACAATTCATAATCAAAAAACTTGTAAAAACCTATTAAAATAAACTTGTTAAATCCTTAGTTTTTCGATAAAATTGCCGTTTAAAGCGTGGAACGGATGTAACATTTCTGAAGCCCGCTTTTTTAAGCAAAAAAACGTAAAACTATATGAAGGATAAATTACTTAAACTGGTATTTACATGGTTATTGAGTTCTTTGTCTGTGGCAGCATTTGCACAGACCAACTTTGCAGACTACCGTGTTAGTACAACAGATCCCGATGGTAAGCCATTGGAAGGGGTGAAAGTACGTTTGTATTTGAACGACATTTTAAAAGCGGACGAAAATACAGACAGCGACGGAAATGCTTTGTTTCAGACTTTGAGCCCAGGAACGTATCGCGTTGAATTAACCAAAGATGGCTTCTCCCCTTATAAATTGGAAGGGGTTGAATTGGGCGCTGGTTTGAACGAGCCGTTAAAAGTGGCTATGACTAACCGTATGGGCGATGTAATTATCACTACAAAAGCAAAAGCGAAAGTAATCACACTGGAGAAAAATGAGCAAACCATTACAGGTGCTGCTCAGTTGAACTCTGGACGTCGAGGAGTTGCTGCTTTGACTTCAACCAACTCAGCGATCATTGAATCTCGTCAAGGTATTTCGGTACGTGGTACTCGTGCAGATGGCAATGGTACATTTATTGATGGTGTTCGTGCAATCGGAGGTGGAGCAATTCCTTCTTTGGGAGTGGACCAGCTTTCGGTTAATATTGGTGGTATACCAGCAATGTATGGTGACTTAACCGGGGGTGCGTTTTCATATACTTCAAAAAGTGCAACGGAAAAATTCGTATCTATTTTTGAAGGTATTACTTCAACAGGATTGGATCCTTACGGTTACAACACGCTGGAGGGTTTCTTTGCAGGTCCATTGTGGGTAAGAGAAAAAAAGAATGCAGAAGGTAAAACAGAGAGAAATGTAGTTTTGGGATTCACATTAAACGGAAACGTAGGTTATTATGCTGACCCAGATCCAACTAGAACGGGTGTTTATGTTTTGAAGGAGGATAAATTAAGAGATTTGGAAAATCAACCATTAGTATTTACTCCTAATGGATTTGTTCATAGAGCGGCATATTTGAAAGAATCGGATTTTGATTTATTAGCTGCTCGTCCAACTTCCCAACAATATAACGGTAACTTAATCGGTAAGTTGGAGTTTAATCCAACTAAAGATATTAACGTAACTGCATTTGCGAGTTACAACTACGGTGGAGGTAGAGCTGCTACCAATACCATCATGAACTTTGAAAACAATGCGCGAATTGACAACCAGACATTCAGAGCGTATTTAGCTTTCCGCCAGAATTTCAAGTTGAGCAAAGAAAGTACAATTAAGAGTGCGTTTTATACCATTCGTGCTGAATATCAAAATTCATTTTCTCAATCACGTCATGCAAAGCACTTGAATAACTATTTTGATTATGGTTATATTGGCGCGTTTCAAGCGTTCCCAACAGCGGCTTTTGCTTATTCGAACTACGATCAACAACAGGATCCGAACAAAACACCTAGAATTGTTCGCGATCAGAACGGGAATCTTGTACAATTAAGAAATTACTGGGAGCAAGTTGGTTTTTATGACACAGCACTTCGTTTTACAGCGAGTGATTTAAATCCAGTTCGTGCAAAGTATACACAAAATGTTTACGATTACTACGATCAATTGGGTGCAACCATTTCTAATCCATTGGCTATTTTAATGAACCAAGGTTTGTTAAATGGTTACAATCCAAACAACGTATATTCTCTTTGGGCAACGCCAGGAACGGAAGTAGCTTCCTTCCAAAAATCACAAACTGAACGTTATTCTTTGTTTGCATTGGGTCAAATGCAAGTAAAACCCAAAACCATTAATGGTAGAGAGCGTACACCACACGATTTACAAGCCGGCTTCTATTACGAGCAAAACTTTAACCGCGGGTTTACATTGAATGCAAATGGTCTTTGGATATTAATGCGTCAGTTAGCGAATAAGCATATCGCAGAGTTGGATATTAATAATCCAATTTTAAGTTATGATGCGAATGGTGTATTTACAGATACCGTTCGTTACAATCGTTTGATTAACTACACAGATCAGTCTACTTTCGATCGCAACTTAAGAAATAAGTTGATTGCAGCTGGAGCTAAAGATGTATATGGAAATGCGATCAATGAAAGTACTTTTATTGATGTAAATTCCTACTCTCCCGATCAATTTGATCTTGACATGTTTAGTGCGGATGAATTGTTAAATAACGGAAATCCATACGTGAATTATTTTGGTTATGATTACACAGGTGAGCGTAAAATCAACAGTAAATTATCAATTAATGACTTTTTGAATAACCGATCTGAAAGAAATATCGGTGCATTCCAACCTATTTACATTGCAGCTTGGATTCAGGACCAGTTCCAATTTAAAGATTTGATTTTCCGTATGGGTCTTCGTATGGAGCGTTACGACGCAAACCAAAGCGTATTAAAAGATGCCTACAGTTTGTATCCTATTCGTACAGCAGGAGAAGTTACTGAAATCAATGGTTTGAAAATTGAACATCCAAGTAATGTGTCTTCAGATGCGCATGTATATGTTAACGATATGCTGTCGCCAACCAGAATTATAGGTTACCGTGAAGGCGACCGTTGGTTCAACGCGGATGGTTCCGAGCAAAGAAATCCTGAATTTTTAGCCAACCAAACAAGCAATGGTAAAATTGCACCTTATTTAGTTGATAATAATAAACAAGAAGTTACAGATAAAACATTCGTTGATTATACTCCAGCAATTAATTTATTGCCGCGTATCTGGTTTTCTTTCCCATTGGAACCTAAAAAGAAAACCTTCTATGTTAGCTACGATGTATTGGCACAAAGACCGAATGCGGGTGCTTCATTTGTAACGATTGATGATGTGTACTTCTTGAAATTTCGTCAAGGAGCCACTTTAGCTAATGGTAGTTTGAATTCACGAATGAAAACAGATTACGAAGTGGGTTACAAGCAAATTTTTGGTGCTAAAGGTAATAAAGGTTTGGAATTGAGTGCTTCCTATTCTGAAATAAGAAATGATTTTGGATTGTTTCAGGTGAACCAAGCATATCCTGTAACCTATACTACCTACAGAAATATTGACTTCGCTACCATTACCGGTTTCAGAGGAAATTTAAGCGTACGTGATTTGGGCGCATTGTCGGTATCAGTTAGTTACATGTTGCAATTTGCAGATGGAACAGGATCAAACATCAGTTCTCAGCAAGCTTTAATAGCGAGTAATCAGCCTAACTTAAGAACAGTTATTCCGTTGGGAGAATTAGACATTCGTCATAACTTGAAGTTGTCTACTACTTGGGCATGGGCTGGTGGACGTGATCCATACACCAAGAAGAATTTGTACACAGGTCCAAAATTGTGGGATAAGGAAATCTTGAAATTTACAAGTATCAATATCATTGCAAATACATACAGTGGTGGTCCTTATACACCTACAGTACGTGCCGTACAAATTGGTGCAGTTGACCGTGCTCAAATTAAAGGTGTTCCATTTGGAGCGCGTTTACCTTGGCAGTACAATTTTGATTTGAACTTTACAAAAGGTTTCCAATTAACTCGCAGCGGTGCAAAGAATCCTTTGAACTTCCAAGTATTCTTGTGGGTTAACAATGTATTAAATACATGGAATGTATTGGGTGTTTTCCCATTCACTGGACAACCTAATGACGATGGTTTCTTGAACAGTCCTCAAGGTCAACTTTTGGTCAAAACTCAGGTTGATACGCAGAGTTATATCGATTTATACCGATTGTTGCTTAACTCACAAACTCAAAACTGGAATGCGCCAAGAACTATTCGCTTAGGTGTACGTTTCAACTTAAATTAATTGTATTAAAGACTTAGTAAAATGAAAAAGTTAGGTATCATATTCGCAAGTTTGTTGGCGATGCAGGCTGGTTTCAGCCGCCCAATTGAAAATATGGGCAGTCGTGCAAACAAACTTAAAGTAAACAAACGCGCAGGTGCATTGGCTAATACCTGTAACCCTGCTTCACAATCAGCGGATTTGGACGTGAATAACGTGCGTACCAAGTTGTTGAATGGTGGAGATATGTGGTGGGATATTAACAATCCTAAATACGAAGTACCCAAAATCAACGATCCCAATGCGGTTAGAAAACACTCACTGTTTTCTGGAGCAATTTGGATAGG
>CAMDDG010000062.1 GCA_945890895.1 Chitinophaga pinensis
AAAAGGTATTATTTTGTAACAAATTGTAGCCTGCAACGCACGAAGTGGAAATATCGTTTAATTTTGAACGAATACTTCCATGCTATCTAATAAAACTCTCTTAATTACTGGTGGAACAGGATCTTTAGGAAAAGCACTTACAAAGCACATCTTAACTCACTTTCCAGAAATAAAAAAATTGGTGATTTATTCCCGCGATGAACAGAAACAATTTCAAATGGCGCAGGAATTTCACGATTCAAAATACCCTCAAATACGGTTTTTAATTGGTGATGTTCGTGATAAAGATCGATTACGACGAGCAATTAAAGATGTAGACTATGTAATTCATGCAGCAGCCATGAAGCATGTTCCCATAGCAGAATACAATCCCGATGAATGTGTTAAAACAAATATTGATGGAGCTAGAAACGTCATTGATGCTTGTTTGGAAACCAATGTGCAACGAGTTGTGGCATTATCGACAGATAAAGCATGCGCACCCATCAACTTATATGGAGCAACTAAGTTAGCTTCTGATAAGTTGTTTGTTGCTGCAAATAACATTAAAGGTTGGAATCCAATTCGGTTTAGTGTGGTGCGTTATGGAAATGTAATGGGGTCGAATGGTTCCGTAATTCCATTTTTCCTAAACAAACGGAAAGACGGTGTTTTGCCTATAACGGATCCTAACATGACTCGATTTAATATATCGTTGCAAGGAGGGGTAGACATGGTGATGCATGCATTGTTCAACGCTTGGGGAGGAGAGATATTTATTCCAAAAATACCTTCTTATAAAATAATGGATGTAGCTATGGCTATTGGTCCTGAATGCAAACACGATGTAATTGGGATTCGCCCAGGGGAAAAGGTTCATGAGGAAATGATTACCCCTTCCGACAGTTTTTACACTTACGATTTGGGAAAGTACTACACCATTTTACCCAGTTCGCATCATTGGAACTTAGAAGATTTTATAAACGAATTTAATGCGGTAAAAGTACCTGATGGATTTTACTATAATTCGGGCGAAAACACTGATTGGGAAACCATTGATGGACTTCGATCATTGATCAAAGAACATGTTGATCCCGAATTCTCAGTGATTTAGAATAGCAACTCATAGATTTTAAGTTATAGTCAAAAGGTTAAACAGAGTTTATGACGCATTATAAAGTACTAGGATCTAAGTTGGAATTCTCGATAAATAATTTCAGATTGGTTCCCATTCGGTTGCAAGATCGTTGGGATATAATGAAGTGGAGAAACGATCAAATTTATCACTTGCGTCAAAACAAACCACTTACTCCGGAAGATCAAGATCATTACTTCAATAATGTAGTTTCAAATTTGTTTGATCAAGAGCAACCAGGACAGTTGTTGTTTTCATTTTTGGAAGGGGAAATGTGCATAGGATACGGTGGTTTGGTTCATATAAATTGGATTGACCGCAATGCCGAAATTTCTTTTATTATGAATACAGAGTTGGAAAGCAGTAGGTTTGAAGAAATTTGGATGGTTTATTTAAAACTATTGGATCTAGTTGCATTCGATACTTTGGAGTTTCACAAAATATATACGTATGCTTTTGATTTACGACCTCATATTTATCCAATTTTTGAATCTGCCGGGTTTGTAAAAGATGCTATTTTAAAAGAACATAGTTTATTTAATGGTAAATATTTGGATGTAGTGATTCATGCAAAATTTAAATAGAATCTATGTTTTTGCACAAATCATACCAGCTGGAATCCTTGAAGTTTATAAACTATATTGAATTGGATTACAATGAATTAGAAACCATATTAACTTGGCGTAATCATCCCGATGTGAGAAAATGGATGTATAATTCCGAAGAGATTTCTTTAAGTGATCATATTAAATTTTGCACAGAGTTAAAACAGTCAAGCAACAAGGGATATTGGTTAGTTCAAATGGGTGATGAATTAATAGGAACCATAAATATTAATCCTTATGATTCTCAAAACCATGAAGGAGAGTGGGGTTTTTATTTAAATCCTCAGTATTTCAAATCAGATGCGGTTTTGATGTTGTTTTATTATTCAATTGAGCTATTTCTTAAAGAATTTAAACTAAACCAGTTGAAAGGTTATGTACTTAGAACAAACACGAGCTCATTAATATTAAATGATTTTTTTGGCATGTTGGAATATGTTGAAGATATCCCCCAAAAAGGAGAATATACCTCAAGAAAACTCACGCAATTAGAGTGGAAATTATTGGATCTACATCCTGACAATTTAAAAACCCAGTTCATAAAATTCGTTAAAAACAATCGATTAAAACAATGAAAATTAAACACATAACGATATCAAGTGATTCTCCTACATTTATAATTGCCGAACTTTCTGCAAATCACAACGGAAGTTTGCAGAATGCATTGGACACAATAAAATCGGCAAAAAGAGCCGGGGCAGATGCAATTAAATTACAAACGTACACGGCCGATACCATTACCATTGATTCTTTAAAAGATGATTTCAAGCTCCAACATGGTACAATTTGGGATGGTAAATACCTTCATGCGTTATATCAAGAGGCATTTACACCTTGGGAATGGCACGAACAGCTTTTTAAAGCTGCTGAAGATGAAGGATTAATTTGTTTTTCCTCTCCATTTGACCCAACAGCTGTTGATTTTTTGGAGTCGCTTAATTGCCCTGCATACAAAATTGCTTCTTTTGAAATCACTGATATTCCTTTAATTGAGTATGTTGCATCAAAGGGTAAACCAATCATTATTTCTACTGGAATTGCAGAACTTGAGGATATTGAATTGGCAATTGAGGCATGTAAGCGAATGAACAATCATCAGATTGCTTTGCTAAAATGCACGTCTAGTTATCCAGCGCCAATTGAGGAAGCCAACATGTCGATGATTCCTGATTTGGCAAATCGATTTGGAGTTATTTCGGGATTGTCTGACCACACCATGGGTTCTACGGTTCCTGTTGTTGCAACGGCTTTTGGGGGAAAGATTATTGAAAAACACTTCATTATCGATCGTTCTATTGGAGGACCCGATGCTTCATTTTCAATGAATGAAGGTGAATTTACGGAAATGGTTAAGGCCGTTCGAGAAGCAGAACGAGCTATCGGAATGGTGGATTACTCTCTTACAGAAAAACAAGCCTCCGGAAGAGATTTTTCTCGCTCGCTGTATATAGTTAACGACATTAAAAAAGGGGAGGAATTTACTAAGAATAACGTTCGAAGTATTCGACCTGGATATGGTTTACACCCTAAATATTTGGCTGAAGTTTTAGGAAATAGATCAAATCGGGATTTAACAAAGGGTGAAAGGATGTCACTCGATTTTATTGAATAATAATAATTGTTTTGAATCCCATGAACACACAATTTCAAATTGAAATTTTAAAGAGAAACTCGGTTGGAAAACGTGTTTTTTTGGCAATTTCATTTTCCTAGGTGCACACGAACTGTTTGATAATAAGTTTACAATTTTAATATAGAATATGATTCCATACGGAAGACAAAACATAACGGAAGACGATATTGAAGCTGTTGTTGAAGCTTTGAAATCAGATTACTTAACACAGGGCCCCAAAATAAAAGAGTTTGAAGAAGCATTCGCATCGTACATTGGGAGTAGATATGCTGTTGCTGTTGCCAATGGAACAGCGGCTCTTCATTTAAATGCATTAGCATTAGGTGTAAAACCCGGTGATAAAGTTATTACTACACCTATAACGTTTGCGGCATCTGCTAATTGTATACGATACTGCGGTGGAGAAGTAGTTTTTGCAGACATTAACCCCGAAACGTATTTATTAGATATTGCATCCGTAAGAAAGCTACTTGAAGCATCGCCAAAAGGAACATATCAAGGAATTATTCCTGTAGATTTTGCAGGACGAGCTGTTGATTTAGAATCCTTCAGGAAGTTAGCTGACGAGTTTGGCTGTTGGATTATTGAGGATTCTTGTCATTCACCAGGTGGATCTTTTTGCGATAGTGATGGGAATAAACAGCGATGTGGGAATGGAAATTATGCGGATTTAGCTATTTTTTCTTTTCACCCAGTAAAACATATTGCATCAGGTGAGGGTGGAATGATAACAACTAACAGTGAAGAACTGTATCAGAAGTTATTGATATTAAGAACGCATGGCATTGTTAAATCCAGTGAATTGTTTACCAATAGCATTGCTTTTTCTGGCGGCATGGATAGTTATCCTTCGTGGTATATGGAAATGCAAGAATTGGGTTATAATTATCGTATCACCGATTTTCAGGCTGCTCTTGGTTTAAGTCAATTAAAAAGAGCTGATGATGGACTTAAAAGAAGACGTGAAATAGCATCTATATACAATGAAGCATTTAAAGGAAAGTCGTTCTTAAAAGGGCAATCGGGTGTAGTTGAAGGGCATGCATATCATTTGTACGTATTAGAGGTTGAAAGAAGATTGGAACTATATAATTTCTTAAGAGAACACCAAATATTTGCTCAAATCCACTATATACCAACGCATTTGATGCCTTATTACAGACAATTTGGTTGGAAAGAAGGAGATATGCCATTTGCGGAAAATTATTATAATCACTGCATAAGTTTACCAATGTATCCAACATTAACAGAGGATCAACAACAATTTGTCATTAAAACAATCATGAATTTTTATGAAGCCTAAGAACCTGTGTATAATACCGGCAAGGGGTGGAAGTAAGCGAATTCCGAGAAAAAACATCCAAAATTTCAGAGGGGCACCCATTATTTCTTACTCAATCAAGGCAGCACTAGATTCGGGTTTGTTTGATGAAGTAATGGTATCAACGGATGATTTAGAAATTGCAGAAATAGCTCAATTTTATAAAGCCGTGGTTCCATTTATGAGAAGTGCGGATAACTCGAATGATTATGCAACAACCACGGATGTCTTAATAGAAGTAATTAATGAATATAAAAAAGTAGGAAAGCAATTTGATCATGTTTGTTGCATTTATCCTACTGCACCATTTGTAACATCCAACAGACTTAAGGAAGGATTTGATACAATACTAAATGGAGCCGATTCCGCATTGCCCATACTTACATTCGATTACCCCATTTGGAGGAGTTTCAAGATGAATGAAAATGAATGTTTGGAATATAATTGGGTTGAGTACATTAATTCTCGATCTCAGGATTTACCTAAAACCTACCACGACTCAGGTCAATGGTATTGGGTTAAACGGTCAAAGCTTGAAGAAACGGGTAAAATGATTTTTGAAAATACCAAAGGTATCCTTTTAAGTCCTTTTGAGGCACACGATATTGATACACAAGATGATTGGAAACTTGCGGAATTAAAATTTGAATTCCTGCAGCGCCACAATTAAAACGATACATATACATGAAATATTGCAAACTATGCTTACAAACAGATACTAGGCCTGGAACTATTTTTAGAGAGGATGGAATTTGCCCGGCTTGTGCATATCATACTACTTTGGGGGATATAGATTGGGAAGAACGTTTTATGTTTTTGAAAGAGAAAGTGGATTTTGGCAAACAACACAACAACTCAGGCTATGATTGTATTATTGGTGTTAGCGGTGGTAAAGATTCTACCCGACAGGCT
Source organism: Chitinophaga pinensis (assembly GCA_945890895.1). GTDB lineage: Bacteria > Bacteroidota > Bacteroidia > NS11-12g > UBA955 > VMCP01. Next base: position 5,586 of record CAMDDG010000062.1, read on the forward strand.
CTATATGTAAAGGAACATCTAAAAATGAATCCGCTTTTAGTCTGTTTGAGCCCTCCTCCACAGCAAGTAACTCAAAGGGGTGTAGACAATATAAGCAATCTCATTAAACTTGGATTTGATCTTATTGTAATTAATCCTGGACCAGAAACCTGGAAAAAATTAATGCGGCATTCTTTCTATAAATATGTAAATCCATTTAAATCAACCGAGCTAGCTTTGTTTTCAAGTGTGCCACGTTTGGCTATAGCATATAAGATTCCACTTATTTGGTGGGGTGAAAATTCTGCTTTGCAATTAGGTGAATCCAGTATTATGGGTAAAGACGGCAGTGATGGTAATAATCTTAGAAAAATGAATACACTGGGTGGAGGCGATATTACCTGGATGATTTCCGATGAAATTAAAAAACAACATTTAATTCAATATACGTATCCCACCGAACAAGAAATGATTGATGCCAATATTCGCATTGTTTTTTTAGGGTATTTCTGGAAAGATTGGTCTTTGTTTAACAATGGTACTTACTCCGCTCTTAGAGGATTGGAAATTAGGAATAACAAACCCAGTGAAATTGGTGACTATATGGGAATTACGGCATTGGATGAAGATTGGACACCCATGAATCAAATGATAAAGTATCTCAAATTCGGTTTTGGACGTATAACCGATTATGTAAATGAAGATATCAGAAATAAAAGAATGACTCGAGAAGAAGCCATTCAAATGGTAAATCGATACGATGGAGATTGTTCAAATGAATATATAAAATCGTTCTGTGATTTTATTGAAATTAGCACGAGCGATTTCTGGCAAGTAGTAGATACCCAAGTAAATTACAAGCTCTTCGAACGTATTGGAGAAGGTAAGTATAAGCCAAAATTTAAAGTAGGATTAGGTTTATGAAAAAGAATCCATCGGTAGTTATCATTGATTATGGAGTTGGAAATACGTATTCTGTGGCTAATGCCATTCGGTTTCTAGGGTATAATAAAATAAGGGTGAGTGATCATCAAAACGATATTCGCGATGCAGACGCGATTATACTCCCGGGTGTAGGTGCTTTTGATGAAGCAGTTCGAAACCTTAAAAGTCGTATGTTGCACGATATTTTGGGTGAAAATGCACTTGTATTGAAAAAACCATTATTAGGGATTTGTGTAGGCATGCAACTTTTGGCAGAAGGCTCGGAAGAAAACGGATGGAATGAAGGCTTGAACTGGATCCCCGGCAAGGTCAAAAAACTGGAGTTGGATCCTTCTTTTGCCGTACCACAAGTAGGTTGGAATAATATTGTATTTAGCAAACAAGATCCATTATTTACACGAACGCCAGATCAACCCAACTTCTATTTTGATCATAGTTACCATTTTGAAACAACCAATGACCATAGAATTGCTTGGTGTGATTATGGAATTGAAGTAACCGCTGCGGTTCAAAAAGACAATATTTTTGGTGTTCAATTTCACCCAGAAAAAAGTCAAACCAATGGACTTAAACTTTTTCGGGGCTTTTTAAATTCTATTTAACCATGCTTAAGAAACGTATTACTGCAAATTTAGTCGTAAAAAACGGCTTAGTTGTTCAGAGTATTGGCTTTAGGAAATACCTTCCCGTTGGAAAACCCAGTGTAGCCATTGAATTTCTAAATCAATGGGGAATTGATGAAATTATAATGACTGATATTTCAGCATCTTCAAATGGTAAGGGGCCCGATTTTAATCTGATTAGAAATTCCACAAAAAAGTGTTTCGTACCTCTTACCATTGGGGGGGGAATTACTCATGTAGATCATATTAAAGAACTCATGCAATGTGGTGCGGATAAAATTTCATTGAATCAATCCGCTCTAAACAAACCTGAACTTATTACAGAAGCCGCTCATATTTTTGGTAACCAATGTGTTGTGGTTTCAATTGATGGTATTTCAACTGAAAACGGTTACAGAGTTTATGATTACTTGAACAAAAAAGTTACTTCATTTACTCCAGGCAAATTTGCCCTTGAAAACCAACAGTTGGGTGCCGGTGAAATTTTAATTAACTCCGTAGATCGTGATGGATCTTATCTCGGATACGATTTGAAATTGATAGATGAAGTGTGTAATCAGGTAAATATTCCAGTTATAGCTTGTGGAGGTGCAAAAAATGCCAACGATATGATTGAAGCACTAAAATTGACCAGTGCATCGGCTATAAGTGCTGGAAACTTTTTCCATTTTACAGAACACAGTGTAAATATTACAAAAGCAATAATTAAAAAGGAATTGGACGTTCGGATAGAAACGCATGCAAATTATGCTGAAAGTATGTTTGACTCGAATTTTAGGCTATTAAAGAAGGAAGACCAATTACTCGAGCAATTGTTGTATTTACATATAGAAAAAGAAATAATATGAGATATTGTAAGCGTTGTTTATATCCAGAAAATCACCCGCTTAATATTGTATTCGACGATGAAGGTGTATGCAGCGGATGCAGAGTGCATGAAGAGAAAAACATTCTTGATTGGAATTCAAGGTCTGAAAAACTTCAAACCATTCTTGACCAATATCGGAATATTTCGGGTAATAATTATGATTGTATTGTACCCGTTAGCGGTTCTCGAGACTCTTATTTTATTGTGCATACAATAAAGAATGTGTATGGGATGAACCCCTTGTTGGTTACTTACAACAAGCACTACAACACCGATGTGGGAGTGCGAAACTTGGCCAATCTCAGAATTCAGTTCGATTGTGATTTAATGACATTAACCGTAAATCCTGAAACAGTAAAAAAAATCACTAGGGCTACCATGCACAAAATGGGTAGTATGTATTGGCATTGTCTGGCAGGACAAACCGTTTACCCGGTTCAGATAGCCGTAAAATTTAAAATCCCATTAATAATTTGGGGTGCACATCAAGGTGTAGATCAAGTTGGAATGTTTTCTCACCTCGATGAAGTAGAAATGACCCGTAAATATCGTAAAGAACATGATTTGTTGGGTTTTGAGGCTGAAGACTTGCTGGATGAAGAATTTGATTTAATAAGGGAGGAAGATATAACGCAATTCAAGTATCCCGACGATAAAGAGATAGAACTTGTTGGTGTAAGGGGGATTTATCTGAATAATTATATACGCTGGGATAGTCGCATGCAACATGAAGAAATGATTCGAAATTACGGTTATGAAACGGCACCTTTGACTCGTACTTTTGATTCGTATAATGACATTGATTGCTGGAACTATGCCGATGTACATGATTACATTAAGTTTTTGAAGCACGGTTACTCAAAAGTATTTGATCACGCAACACGTGAGATCCGCTTGGGTCATATGACGAGAAACGAGGCCATACAGATAGTCGAATCATACATCGATAAAAAGCCCAAAAACCTCAAATTGTTTTTAGACTGGATTGGTATGACGGAGAATGCGTTTCATTTTATTATGGATCAACATAGAAATCCCAACATTTGGTTGCGTAATGAGGATTGGGAATGGGAAATGAAAGTGGACATAATTGGTGATCTTGAAAAATCAGGTTCTCTCGATGCCGATTTATCGAATGCCATGCCATTTACACCTTTTTTGCAGACAGAAATAAAATCCAGTTCGGATCAAACAGATGGTTATATTTTGATAGGAAAAGGGGTTTGATTTCGTAAAGAGTACTTCGTTAATGGTAATTGTTTCTTTCGGTTTAGAATAATTTGTTCCAATAGGCAAAAAATGTTACGGTATCTTTTAACCACAATTCGTAAGTCGAGAATAAGAATTATTCCTGCCTTACAAAATAGTCCTAAACGGAATTTATTCGCGGAATTTATTATAAGAAGGATTAGAATTTTTTCGGTTTTAAAGCAAATTCCTATACATATTCCCAATGGAAAGCAATTCTTTCTAGATGGATACCCTTTTCCAAATTCATTTGCTTCGGCAGTTATAGACGGATTGAAAAATGTTGGAACTTCTCCAACTCTCATTTATTCACCGCCAAGTAAAACATCAAGGATTAAAATATGTTTTAGGTTGTTTTTTTATTCATTATTAACGGTTCCAGTACTTTTTAGAATTATCAAAACCAAAAAATCACGACTGGATCTGGTTGATTTACAAGTTTTAATTGGTTACGTAGGTTACACGGTTTTTTTAAGAAACAACCCACAAATTACACCCATAGTTATTAGTGATGTAACACCCGAATCTCATATGATATGGGCGGCTGCTTTATCCCTAAAAAGACAAGTATTTTGGTGGCAAATTGATTATTATTATTATAACGGTCCTTCGAATGAAAGTATGGTACCATTTCCATGTTCACATGCAGCAGTATTAAATCAAAAAGGTTTAGAAATTGTACTTTCTCAGGCACCCAAGGCTCATGTTTATCAATTGAATCCAACAATCATTCAGCCACTTAGACGAATACCTGAAAAACCGATTTTAGGTTTGGCAACCAATGGTTTTTTTGTAGGTTCACCATCTCAAATTGAATTATTAATACGAATCAAGAAGCAATTTAAAATAAGCACCATAAGACTAAGATTGCATCCTCGGTCAGAATTAGATGAAAGTGCTTTTCCCAAGGATTTGGTTACAATTGCTCCAAGAGGAGAGCGAATTGAAGACTTCGCAAAAAGTGTTGATTTAGCCATTGTGGGAAATTCAGCAGTACAGTTGAATCTACTTTGTGAAGGACTTCCCGTAGTTCATTTATCTGGATTGGATCCTCACGGATTTGATTCTTATGGTTATTGCCAGGAAGGATTTACCTTTGGCACAAGCGATGTAGAATCCTTAGATTTGGAAGCAGTTCAAAATTTTTACTCGGACCCTTTATGGTTCAATAGACTATTTGAATACTTAAACATTAAAGAGATAACTCGCTGTAGGCCTTTGACTGAATTAAAAATTAATTGAAATCAGTTATATAATTGTAAAACCGAATGAATTCTCCCCTTCAGATTGAACTTTCAAATAAGTCCATCGCAATAACCGGTGGTTATGGTCATTTAGGATCTGCTATTTCTAAGAGTTTGCTTGCTCATGGAGCTCGGGTTTTTGTTTTGGGACGTTCTAAAACACGTTTCGAAGAAGCATTTGCAATCGAATTATCGAATCTTGCCAAAATCAAATTTGTTGAATGTGATATTGCTTGTGAAGAATCGTGGAACACAGCATTAGAGTTCATTTATGCAGCTGGATACGGTTTGGATGTTTTAATAAATAATGCATCTTTTAAGCGAAGCGCATCCCCAGAAAACACCTCACTTCAGGATTGGAATTATAGTGTTGATGGGGTTTTGGGAAGTGTTTTTAATGGAATTCAAGCTGTTTCACCCTATTTTAAGAATCAAGGGAAAGGGAAAATCATTAACGTCTCGTCAATTTATGCTCAGGTGGCTCCACCATTTGAATTATATCAATTGCGACCTGAATCAATTAGTCCACCGCATTACGGAGCATCCAAAGCCGGGGTAGAACAATTAACTCGATATTACGCAGCATATTTAGGGAGCGCAGGAATCACGGTGAACACCGTTTCACCGGGTCCTTTTCCTAAAAACCAAGTACAAGAAAATCAATCGTTTATTGACGAGTTAGCCCAAAGAACGGTATTGAAAAGAATCGGTAGACCAGAAGAATTAGCGGGTATTTTTACTTTTTTATCGTCGGAGGCCTCCAATTACATCACGGGACAAAATTTCGTAGTTGACGGTGGTTGGACAATTCAATAATTGAACTAGATAGAATATTCAGTTTTTTAGGAATGAATAAGGCTATTTAGAACTAAATATTGAACAACACAGACTGAAAAGGTTAAAATAACCAACAATGTTTATACCAAATGAGCGAAAAAGACAACCTTAAAATAGCCGCTATTATTCAAGCTCGAATGGGGTCCACTCGTTTGCCGGGGAAAGTGCTGATGCCGTTGCCGACGCCTCAAAAATCCAATCAAGCTACTAAACCGGATGCACTTCAAAATTCGGAATTAAAACAAACAATGAATCAAACCATTTTAGGAAGATTGATTTCGTCGTTGAAAATGGTACAGGGAATCCAGGATATTTGGTTGGCAACTACCGAACTTCCCAAAGATGATGTTCTAGAAAATCAAGCAAAAACATGGGGAGTTCGTTTGTTTCGGGGTTCAGAAAATGATGTTTTAAGTCGGTTTTGGGGGATCTTGGAGCAGAATGATTACGATTGTGTATTTCGTTTTACAGCCGATAACCCTTGTGTGGATATCCATGCTGTTGAATTTGTACTAAAACAACACAATCCCAAATTATACGATTATACTCGTTTGAATGGTATGCCAATTGGAATGCATGTGGAGATGATCAATGCTAAGACGTTGTTGAACCTGAAATACAACAGTCAACTTTCCGCAGAAGACCATGAACACGTTACCATTTTTATCAAACGACATTCGAATTTTGCCAAGAACATGTTGCAAATCAGTGATTATTTGGAGTACTTAAATTCGAAATCAAACACGGAAACGACAAACAACAGCCCAATGCTTTCGTTGGAAAATCAGCATCGACTTACCCAATTGCGAATGACTATCGATCATGAACATGAATATAAAATGGTTTTGGATTTTTATGAGTTTGCAGAAAAAAAGAATGGAAAACGACTACTTGATCTTATAATTCAATGGCAAGATCAATGCAATCCAGAATCTAAACTTTCGGATTGAATACGAATTTCTCTACTTCTTTGGTAGCGTCTTCAATGGCTTTCGAAATAATAGGTTCTTCTTCCAATTTCCACTTTCCCAATACGAATTCTACTTGCCTGCCTTTGGGAAAATCGTTACCAATTCCGAATTTTAATCGAGGATAGGCCTCGGTTCCTAAAGTTGCTTCAATGCTCTTAAGACCGTTATGTCCTGCGGGGCTGCCTTTTAAACGTGTGCGTAATTTTCCAATTGGTAGGGCTAAGTCATCTACAATGACCAGTAGGTTTTCCAAAGGAATTTTTTCTTGTTGCATCCAGTAAGCTACAGCTTTACCCGATAGATTCATGTAGGTGTTCGGTTTAATCAATATGAGTTTTCTTCCTTTAATTCCTATTTCCGTTCTCCATCCGTGTCGAACCGATTCCCAAGTACCTTCTTTTTGTTTTGCTAAATAATCCAACACGTCAAAACCAATGTTGTGTCGTGTGGAAGTATATTCATCCCCGGGATTTCCTAAGCCTACAATCAAAAATTTTGTCATGAATTGTCTTAAACTACTTACAAAAATACAAGGCATAAGTTATTAATGATACTTTTGCACCAGTTTTAAGAAATCCCGCTTCATGTTATTTAATTCTTTAGAGTTTCTTCTATTTCTACCTGTTGTTTTTATCTTGTATTGGTATGTTGTTCAGCGCCATTTACAAGCTCAAAATGGATTGGTTTTGGTAGCGAGTTATATTTTTTATGGTTGGTGGAGTTGGAAATTCATGGGATTGCT
>CAMDDG010000063.1 GCA_945890895.1 Chitinophaga pinensis
ATCCGAACCATGCTTCAAAATCAACTCGATGCTTGGAACCAAGGTAGCACTCAAGGGTTCATGGAAAAAGGGTATTGGCAAAGTGATTCGTTACAGTTTGTTTCTCCGAATGGGGTGAAATACGGCTACAATCAGGTCTTGGCTATGTACCAAAAATCCTATCCAACTTCGGTTGAAATGGGTACGCTCAATTTTGAAATACTGCACGTTAAATTCTTGGATCACAAATACGATGTGGCACAGGTTTTAGGCAAATGGCACGTAACTGAAAATCCCAAGCCCGGAAGCGGTTATTTTTCATTGATTATTAAATTTATAGATAATCAACCCAAAATTATTATCGATCACACCTATTGATTTGATTCAACGACTGAATTTCTTGATGCAATTTCTGAAAAACGTATTTAATTATCCAAGCCGTATTCCAACCCTGGGATTAGTAGTTATTATCTGTCTGGTTCAGTTTTTTACTCACTTCAGTTATTTGAAAGTACCGGCATCGGGACATCATGTTTGGCGACAATGCAACACACTCGCTGTTGCCCGAAATTATGCGGAACTGGATATGAATATTTTGTATCCACGAATCGATAAGAATTACGGTACCGACGGTATCACTGGACCCCAGTTTACATCCTACGATTACACGCTGGCTTGGCTTTATCGCATTTTTGGTTTCTCTCAGTTTACACATCGCTGGTGGAGTTTGATGATTTCATTTTCAATCATCGCAGGATTATTTTATTTATCGAATCAGTTTTTTCCCTATAAGAATATTGCTTTCTGGAGTACTTTTGCTGTGCTGGGAATTCCTGAATTTTATTACCACAGCTTTAATGCAGTTCCTGATATTTTAGCCATGTCTGCTATGATTTGGGCTTGGTATTTTTACAACCGATTAAATAAAAGTTACTCTTGGATCCATGCTTGGTGTAGCGCATTGTTACTGGCATTGGCAGGAATGACCAAATTAATGTTCTTAATTCCGGGTTTTGTGTTCATTGGGGATATTTGGAATCGAGGTGCTTTCCCTTCACAGAAGAATGTGCGCAATTATAGAAAACTCTGGCCCAAGTGGTTACTGATATCACTGATTTCATTGGTTTTTAGCTATGCTTGGTATCGATGGGCACATTATTTAACCTATTTGCATTGGTTAAATGAATTCGTGCATGAAATTCGTTTTTTTAACAGCGGAGGTGAGGTGCTGAAAGCACTTTTTCAAAATCTTAGCATCGATTTGTTTGAAACTTGGGTTGGATATCCATTGATACTTTTGGTTTTCGGGGGATGGTTTTTCGTGTTTAAAAACAAGCAGCTTTGGGTCGATAAGCGTATATTATTTTTGATTTTGGCTACATTATTGTATTACATTGTTATGCAAAAACAACTTCAAATACATGGGTATTATATACTTTTGTTTGTACCGTTCATTGCTTTAAATATTGCATATTTTTTAAATAATTTATACATGATCGGGTCGATCAATAAATCCCTGTCGGATTCAGAATTGGATAAAACGCAATTGGATAAAACGCATGAATCACAATCTAAATTTAGTGAGAATTCAAAGAAATTGTTGACACTTTCGTGTTTACTAATATTGGTATCCCCGCTGTGGTCTTGGCTGAGAATGCACCACAACTGGACGGAAAAAGGATTTAGGGTTCCAAACACGATTATTAATGTGAAAAATGCTCCGTTAATTGAAACTTATACATCCGATAACCCTTTATGGATCGTTGGTCCTGATCAATCGGGATGTGTTTATTTTTACTATCTGCATGCAAAAGGGTTTCCTTGGTATAATTTAGCAGAAAACGATACCGTATTTGATGAATTTTTAAATCAAGGGGCTGGGGGATTTATCACCGATCACCCTGAAAAAGTGAAGGAAATGTCGGTAAAATTCAATTGGAAGATTCGTTATACCAAACAATTAGGCACATTTTATTGGATAGGAATCGAAAAATAAATGGTTTACTATTGCAAATGATGAAATAAAAAAGTATCTTTGCACTCCAATTTTGTAAATTAAAGTCATGAACTCAATCGTTAATAGCATCTCACAAGAGTTTTTAAGAACTGATCTTCCCAATTTCAACGCTGGTGATCGTGTTACTGTTCACTATAAAATCAAAGAGGGTAACAAAGAGCGTATTCAGCAATTCCAAGGGGATGTTATCCAACGTCGTAACTCAGGAATCGATGAAACATTTACCGTTCGTAAAATTTCTAACGGTGTTGGTGTAGAGCGCGTATTTCCTTTGAACAGTCCTTTTATCGACAAAATTGAAGTAAACCGCAGAGGTAAAGTTCGTCGTGCTCGTATTTTCTATTTGCGTGAGCAAATCGGTAAAAAAGCCCGTATTAAAGAACGTAGAGGTTAATAACTCCTTTCCACAAAGAAGATCTTCGGTTTCACAAAAAAAAATACCATTTTTGTATTTTGATTGCTGTGAAATAGGTAACTATTTGACTACAAATATTTTAAGTGATAAATCAAAGCCCGACCTCGTGTCGGGTTTTTTTATGGATTCTATTTTTTTGTACATATTTTTCACTATTCACATCGGGTGTATTAAACTTTGACGGAATGAATGCGTCAAAAGACTGAAAAGATGCACATCTTCGCATATTATTAGCGAAAATTATGAGTGTACCCGAGATAAAAATATTGAATGAGAACATGCGGCAGCCAGGAGTGAGTATCAATTTTCAGCGTATCGACGATTCTCAACTGGTGTCATATTTTTCTAAGTCGGAACATGTAGAATCCGTATTTCGAGAGTTGATTCGCAGGTACCAAAAGCAAGTTTATCAATACGTGAGAAATATGCTTTTGAGTCATGATGACGCTGATGATGTTACTCAAAATGTTTTTATAAAAATTTGGCAAAATTTAGCCAACTTCAGAGGAGATTCTAAGTTAAGCACTTGGATTTATCGCATTGCTTCCAATGAAACTATAACGTTTATTCGTAAACGTAAGCCCAATGTGGATTTTGATGAAGCCATGCCTGAATTAGCCGATTATCTTATCGAAGATATGAACCTGTCTTCTCACGATATCGAAGTGAAATTGCAACGAGCATTGTGTTACTTGCCTTACAAACAGAAATTGGTATTTGTACTCAAATATTATGAAGATCTTTCCTACGATGAAATTGCTGATTTAACCCAAACTTCTGTGGGTGCTTTAAAATCCAGCTACCATCACGCTGTAAAGAAAATTGAAATTTATTTAGACGTTTTAAAATAAGGAGGCAATATGAATATCGAATCAAAGAAAATCAAAACTCCGTTTAGCCCCAACGAACAGTATTTTGTCGATTTGGCAGCTCGTATCCAAAAACGAGTGGGAATCGAAGTAGAGGAAATAAAACAGGAAAACCCCAAATTAGAGCTAAACAAAAAGCAAAAACCACTTCAACTCACCGTTGAGTTTGGATATCCTTTAACTGCAGAAAAAAATACCCCCGAGGTTACTGTTGAAACCTTAGATATCATTGAAGTGGCTCCCGAAGTTACCTCAGTAACTCCCCAGCCAATTATTGAAGCCATAGAAGAAATTAAATTGGCAGACTGGGAATCGGTATCGGAAATCATTGAAGTGGATTCCAACCATACGGATTCCTTGTTAGAAAGTAGCAACGAAATTATTGAAAATACGCCCCAAATTTCTGGAGTTGATGTAAATCATTCAATTGAAGTAATTGAAAGGGAAGAAGTAACCAATCCAAATTTGAATTCGGATTTGGTTGCTTCAGAAACCTTTGAGATTTCGGAAACTGTGGTTTCTCCCTATTTTTCGGATGCTGACTTGGATCGTTTGCACGAACAAATGCATAATGAAAATCAACCTTCTGTGGTTTTAAATCAAGAAATTGCAGTTGAATCAACATTGATAACCAATCAGATAGCCAATCAAATTGAGGAAATTTCTTCGTCGAATCAAAACGATTTAGTTAATTCCGATAAAGATACTTTGCCAGTTTCTTCAACGGGTGATTTTGAAAATGCGTTTACGGATGCGGAATTGGATTTATTGCATGATTTGCATACCCAAGAAAACGAAAGAAATACCATTCCAGCTGCGAAAATGGATCAACAGCATGTAGTTGTTGAAAATAAATTTTCAACAGAGTCCGAACATTCATCCCCCGAAAAATCAGAAAAAACAATCAAGATACCCAGTGATTCTCGCATAATTGATCGCGAAAATCAAGCAGCTAAGGTTAAGCCAAGTTTCATGGAAATGATTCCTTGGTCAACCGTGTTTGGAATGGTGGCATCCTTAATGGCTGTTGCTTCGGCATGGTTTATTTGGAATAGCATTCAAAAACCCGTAGCTATAGATGCATTGATAGATCAAGCCGTAGTTGCCAATCCTGCAACAGTTGAAAATCCGTCAAATTCAGAGGTCATCGAAGAGGGTATTCAGATTGATGAATTAACGCCATCTCAACAAGTAACCTACGAATTAATTGATAACTCATACGAATCAGATGCCTTGAAATCGGAGAAATTCGACTTCAAAAAAATGTCCGAAAAATCAAAGGTGAGCAGCGTAGAATTAGAAAAAAATGGATTAACTGTACTAGAATTGGAAGATCCTATTTTTGATGAAGTAACCCTATAACTTTCAAACTATGAAAAATATACTTCTTATCACTATATTATTACTCACAGGTTGGTCTGTCAATGCTCAGCGAATTGATACATCAGATGTTTCGAAAATTGATGCATTGAAAGATTACCGTGAAGAATTATTTAAATCGAAACTCCCATTAAGCGACAAAGAAGCCAAAGCATTTTTTCCTATTTACGATCAGTATCAATTGGAATTGCGTAATTCAAAAAGAGAATTTCGTAAAAAATGGTACAAGCGAGACATGGAAAATTTGAGTGAAACAGAAGCCCGTGAATATTTAAATGATGCCATTGCACTTCAACAAAAGGAAGTGGAATTATTGAGGAATTATTCTAATAAAATGGGCGAGGTAATACCCATGACGAAGGTAATTAAAGTAAAACGGGTAGAACGAGAAATTCGTGAATTGTTGATCGACAAAGCCAATGATATGGATTTGAGGAAATCCGGTCGTCGTCCTAAAGGCAAACACCCAAGAGGACATAGACCACCACCACCACCACCGATGGAGGGTGAATAATAGGATTACATATTTCTATTGTTAAATCTATGTTAAGATTTTCAAAAGGGCAGTCTTTGAGATTGCCCTTTTTATTTTCAGGGATTGTCGATGTTTGAAATTATCCTTAAACTTTGTTCTGATTAATTCAGTTGATTAAACTCATGACAAAAGTATGACAGAGCGTTAAGACGCAAGAATATTTGTATTTAAAGCGTGTTATATCAATTAAATAGATTGGTTTTTGTGTTGTAAAGTGAAGGGGATTCCTAAATCGACTAAGACATGATAACAAACGATACAATCGTTGAACTTCGTTTATTTGTTGTTAAGTTTACACTAAGTGAATAACTGAACCCACAAAAAAGGAAGTCAAACCAAAAGTCTTTCACGGGTCAATCGCTTGTTTAATCTCAACATAGGCCTTATTATTGCAACATTTTTGTATCAAATATCAAAATATGAGTAATCAGAACAACAAATCAGGACAGAGTGTCTTCGCAACGTACTTTGCTGGAGCTTCACTTTTGATCGCACTTATCACAGGTGTTGTCATTTTCAAATTCATCATGGGTGTACCCGAAAACTTCGAAGGCGCTGGTTTAAAGCCTGAGGAAATTTTAGAAAAAGGACATCCTAAGAACATCTTGGGTATTATTTATCGCGGTGGATTTATCGTACCTATCTTGATCGCAGTAAACGTAACCGTAATTTTAGTAAGCCTTGAGCGTTTTATTACTTTAGCAGCAGCTTCTGGTAAAGGAAATGCTAGTAATTTTATTGCTAAATTGAGAACTTTGTTAGCAAACAACGATTTGGATGGCGCAATGAAAGCGTGCGACGTTCAAAAAGGATCTTTAGCAGCAGTAGTAAAAAGTGGTTTGAACCGTTACAAGAGCGTAAAAGGAAACGATCGTTTAACCCGCGATGAAAAGAAAGCAGCTATTGAAAAAGAAATCGAAGAAGCAACAGGTTTGGAATTACCCATGTTATCTAGAAACTTGGTTATTGTAACCACCATGGCGTCTATCGGTACATTGGTTGGTTTGATCGGAACGGTATTGGGTATGATTCGTGCGTTTGCGGCGTTAGCAAATGCAGGTTCTCCTGACACGGCTGCGTTAGCAACAGGTATCTCTGAAGCATTGATTAACACGGCATTCGGTATCATTGGTTCTACCTTGGCGATTGTAAGTTATAACTACTTCTCAAATCGTATCGACGGTATGACCCATGCTATGGATGAAGCAGGTTATTCTATTGTTTCTAACTTCCAAGCAAATCACGAATAATTCGCATTTACCTTTTCAATAGAAAACGTATAAACGAATTATTTTATAAACGCATTAGTTAAAATTAAATAGAAGAATATGCCAAAAATTAAAATGCCACGCTCAACTCCCGCATTGGATATGACTCCGATGGTGGACTTGGCGTTCCTATTGGTAACATTCTTCATGTTGACTTCCAGTTTCAGAGCACCCGAACCTGTTATATTAGACCCTCCATCATCAACCACTGAATTGCAAATTCCAAAACAGGTATTTTTGATCATGATTGATGAAGAAGGTAGAACGTTCGTAGATATCACCAATAATGCCGTTAAAGCCAAAGTGGTAAAGCAAATGCTGAACCAATTTAAAGCACCGGGCATGACCGAAGAAGATATGAAAAAGTTCGCCGGAGTAGGTCCCGTAGGTTTAAGTGTTCGTGAGTTCCAGGGTTTTGTGGATATGGAAGCCGGTGAGAGGAATGGATACACTCAGAAAGGAGTTCCTTACGATACAGCAGCGTCTAAATTGAAAAATAGCGAGTTGTATTATTGGGCTTACTTTACAAAGATCGAAGCGCACAATGATTATAAACAACGCGAAGAAGAGGCGAAATTACGTAATATGGAGTTTGACAAATCGAATTACATTCAAGTGGCGGTTAAAGCTGCTTCGAATGCGAAGTATAACACTGTACAACACGTTATTCAAGTCCTTCGTGAAGCTAGAATCAAAGAATTTCAAATGATAACCGGGCTGGAAAGCGCCCCTGAATAATAAAAAGTTATGGCAGAAATACAACAAGGCGGTGGCGGTAACGACGGTGGCAAAAAAAGAGCCAAAAAACAGAGTACACGAGTGGATATGACTCCACTGGTAGACTTGGCTTTCCTTTTGCTTACATTCTTCGTATTGACTTCAACATTTTCTAAACCCAAGGTTTTGAGAATGATTTTTCCAGAGAAGTTAGATAAGAATGATCCGTTGGTTAAACAACCCGAAGTTAAAAACGGATTGACCATCATTTTAACCGCAAATAATAGAATTTTCCACTACTCCGGGGGATTGAAAAACGAAACCCAAATTGAGGAAACTGATTATACCAAAAACGGTCTGCGTAAAGTGTTAATTGAGCGTAATCGTCCTTTGATTGAAGAACTCAAATTACTCCAAGAGGAAATGAGCAAAATCCCAGAAGGTGATACAGCCAAGAAAAATGCAGTAGAGCGCAAGGTTAAAGAGGCTACCAATAAATCCAATTTGGTAATTCTTGTAAAACATGATAAAGATGCAACATACGAAAACATCATCGATGTGATGGATGAGTTTCTGATTACTCAAGTAGCAAAATACTTTATTGTGGAAGAAGACTTAGCTCCCTTGGAAAAGAAAAAAATTGACGAAAAACTAAAATCTTAAGGTTATGGCAGAATCCATTTTTTCAAAAGTATTCAACAACTGGAACCTTCCTGAATCTGAATCCCGATTGGATTTGGTATTTGGAGATCGTTTCAAGGATTACGGCGCCTATCAAATTCGTAAGAATTTTAGACGTACTCAAGCTTTAGCAACCATTGCTGCAGCTGGATTTGCTATTTTCCTTTCCGCTTTGCCCTCGATCATCGAAGGTATTGGAAAAGAAGAAGAAAAACCTAGGAAGAAAATCGCAATCGTAACGGATTTAGCTGACATCGAAGAGCCAGAAAAGGAGGAAGATAAACCTAAAGACCCTCCTAAAGTTCAAGAACCTGAACCGGTGGCATCTCAGCAATACGTTACCCCTAAAATTAACGAGAACGCTGCGAAAGACGACGAAATCGCACCTCCGGAGTTCATCAGCAACACAGGAACTAAAACCCAAGCGGGTATTTCCGATCCAACTATGCCCGATTTAGGTGGAGATGGAACTGGTGGACCCATTACCAATACAGGTGGTGATGGACCCGTTGCTGACGTTCAAGTTAAAGCGTCCTTTCCGGGTGGTGAAGGGGCTTTCCGTGATTACGTGTCTAGTACCTTCCAATACCCAGTTCGTTGTCAAGATGAAGGTATAAACGGTTCGGTAATCCTTCGTTTTATTGTAGATAAAACTGGTAAGATTTCCAATATACAAGTAGTGGAAGAAACCAAAAGTTGTCCTGAATTTACCGAGGAAGCTAAGCGTGTTTTGAAAGCATCAAAACGCTGGATTCCCGGACAAAATAAAGGTCAATTCGTAGTATCTTGGAGAGAGATTCCTATCAGACTGTCGGTTGAGTAATTAACTTGATATCTTTTGCAACCTGAATTTTAATTGAGGTTTGCAATTCTGAAGCTGCCCCGAACGGGGCAGCTTTTTTTATTCTGAAATTTGTTCGAAATCCTGTTTATTTTTGAAACCAACACTATGTCCAATTCATCTCATACCACTGCTGCATTAAAAATTGAAAACTTGAAAATTCATGCAGGGAGTAAATTGCTTTTAGAATTGGATCATTTCACCTGCTTTAAAGGCAGTATTCATGCAGTAATCGGAGAAAGTGGATCCGGTAAATCTCTACTATTAAAAAGCTTGATGGGATTGTTAAAAAGCAACTTGTCGGTTTCAGGAAAAGCAATTTTGCCCGAATCATCCTGGTGTAGGGATTTATTGGATGTGAAATCTACCTCTTGGAATGCATTTCGAGGTAAATATTTGGGAATGGTGTTTCAAGAACCCATGAGTGCCTTGAATCCTCAAATGACATGTGGTGAGCAACTTCAAGAATCGTGGGATATTCATTGTTCCCCCAACAATAAGGGTTCAAAATCAGAGATTTATAACAAATTAGATGCCATTGGGTTGGGTTCTATTGCGGATCGAGTTTATCGATCCTATCCCCATGAATTAAGCGGCGGACAAAGGCAAAGAGTCATGATTGCCATGGCTACACTTCATAATCCCGAGTTTATTTTAGCAGATGAACCTACCACTGCTTTGGATTATTTTTCCCGAAAACAAGTAATTCGGGATTTTACCCATTTGGCCAAAAGTTTGGGTTCCACGGTAATCTGGGTAAGTCACGAGTTGGATTTGGTAAATGAATTCGCCGAATATATCACCGTTTTAAGAAAAGGGAAATTTGTACAGTATGGTAGTACTCAGCAAGTTTTGAATCAAAAACCTGAACCCTATGTAAAAGAATTGTTAGATGCAGTACCTCAAACAAAGCATGAGAAAAGGCCTCTTTCACAAGTCAAAATTTCAATTCAGGAGCTCAATAAAATATATGGACAAAAAGGAAATTCCATTCATGCACTTCAGGATTTTAGTGTGGAATTATCAGCTGGACAAACGCTAGCAGTTATTGGAACTTCGGGTTCAGGTAAATCTACTTTAGCTAAATTATTGGTGGGTTTGGAGCGTCCTGAATCGGGGAAAATTACAATTAACGGAAAAGACATCCCCCAAAAAACTCCCACAGGGGTTCAAATGGTATTTCAAGATCCCTACAGTTCATTGAATCGACGTCATACTTCGATGGAATCCATTTTAGAAATTTTGAAATTAACGGGTCAAGGCGATAACGAACTTCATCGAAGGGAGCTCGCAGAACGTTTATTATATGATGTTGGGTTTGATGAAAGTTTAATTCACAAAAAGCCCGATCAGATGAGTGGTGGTCAACGACAGCGGTTGTGTATTGCAAAGGCTTTATCTACTCGACCTGAAATCCTTATACTCGATGAAGCCGTTGCGGCGCTGGATCCATTAATTCAAAAGCAAATTTTGGATTTATTGGTGGATTTACAAAAGCAAAAAGGTTTAATTTATATTTTTATTACGCATAATTTGGATGTGGCAAAATATATGGCTGATGTATGGTGTTACTTAGAAAATGGTAAGACGATGCCTGTACCATCGCTACTTGATTGAATCTAAAAGTCGTTTATATTGTACGAAAGTGTATTTGTGGCCATTTGTGTGGATATCTGCGCATAATTTAAAGGAGATTGAAAACTAAATTTGAAAGTATGATGAAAGCAGGATGGCTGTTTACTTTTTTAATTGCGGGTTTTGCACTACGTGGACAATCTCAAAACACCACAAACAGTGCTGCAGTGCCTGTTGTACAAAGTTCCCCAAAAACGGACACCTTGCGTACCAAAGGCACGCATATTGTTACAAAAGGTGAAAATTTATACCGAATTGCGCGCGATTTCAACATGACAATTGGCGAACTCAAAGAAATGAATCCAGGTGTGGATGTTTTGAGACCTGGAATGAAAATTCGAGTAGTAAGAACCAATATTATTAAGGCAAAAAATGCTGAAGCCAATACCCAGCAGGAAGATTTAATCAAAACCAAACATGTAGTTCAAAAAGGCGAAACTTTATACGCCATTGCCAAAAAATACAATACCAAAGTATCCGTAATTCGTGAGTTGAATGAATTGGTAGGGAATGATTTAAAAGTAGGACAGGAGTTATGGGTTCCGGGAGTTAATCCTGTGGGCACACCGGCTACAGACACAAAAGAAAATGCATCCCCAGTAAAAGTTCCTAATAACCCTTCTGAAACACTAAAAGCCAATCCAACTGGTCCTGTTAAAACCGATGGCGTAAAAGAAGGTGCAAAAACCGACCCAAAAACCGACTCGAATAAAGAGCCGGGTAAGAATGAAAATAAATCTGAAGGCAATAATGAAGGCAAAAGCGAACCCAAAGTAGGTGGATCATCGAAAGTGGAAGTGCCAAACAAGGAGGGTGGTGTCATTGAAGCCGGCTCACAGGGTAGTCGATTGAAATACACCGAGAAAGAAGCAACTTACACAGCTAAATTGGCAACAGATATGAACAAAAGCGAAATGACGCGTGCATTTATTTGGATATCTGAATTGAAAAAGAATCAAATAGTGGCTATTATTAATCCTTCAACGAACCAAGTGGTTTATGCGGTTTGCCAAGGGAAACCTTCAGTAAAAAATGCATCAACGGTTCAAATTACTCCCTATTTAGCTGAAAAGTTGGGCATTACAGAGTCATCGGCTCAAGTGCGTGTGCGCTATGCGGTGCCCAAATAATGGTTCAACATCCTAATTTTTAAGATAAACAAGGCTTAGTTCACATGCAATTTCAACGGATTATTATTGCACTGTTTGCCTTGTCGATGTTGAGTATTCATGTATCCCCGGCGATAGCTTCAATTTCCATGGGGTTACTTTTTTTGATTTCCATCATTTACTATCTTCATCCGGGTCTAATTAAAAATATTGCGGTTAAACATGGCCAAGAATCCGCTGAAAATCAGGCGATGCAGTTGGATTCCGTTTCACAGAATTCTAGCAGGATGAATTCGATCAAAAGTAAATCCCAATTGAATCGAATTATTTTAGTTTCCGCAATTTTACTGATTTTCATGTTGGCGCTTGAGTGGTATCACGGATGTGCGCCATCGGGTTTCAAAGTGTTCAAGAACTTCATGCCTTTGTTTTTACTCCCTTTTTTGGGATGGATGTTTTCAGGAATGGATGCCAATCGCTTTCGAAAAGAGTTGAATTGGTTGCGACCCGCATTAAACATCCCTCTAATATGGATGGTAATTGCGAGTTCTTTGGAATACCTGTCGCATCATCAATTTTATTCCGAAATGATTCTTGAATCCAAACCAATGCCCTTGTTTTCACGAGTGTATCACATTGAATTTAGCTTAATCCTCGCTATGCAATTGCTTTTCACACTTTTCCTTTACCGTAAGGGAATGTTTCGAAAAGATCGAAGTTGGATGATTTACACGGAGTTGGTATTGTTGTTTTTAGGACTGCATTTTTTATCTGCCCGAACTGGATTATTGTCCTTCTGGGTAGGAGTGATTTTTTTATTTTCGGGGGATATTCGATCGATTTCAAAAAAATGGTTGATTGCAGGTGTTATTGTTTTCGCAACGTTAATTCTATCCTTTTCGAGCATCCGAAATCGGATGGTGAATTCCTGGGAAGATATGTCGGCGGTGGTAAAAGGTGAAGATTTGAATCACAAGAGTTTCGGACAGCGATGGGAATCGTGGAAAGCGGGAGTTTATATGATCAAAAACCATCCCCTTTTAGGTGTGGGTCCATGCAATTTTAATAATAAGCATCAAGAAGCATATCAAGATATTGGTTCGGGATTGCGGGTTGAAAACAGAATAGGACCACATAATCAATGGATTCAGTGGATTGCTGAATACGGTGGGTTGATAATCGGATTTATTTTTGTATATTTGTGGCTCGTTTTTAGGGTATCCCAAAACACGAAAAACCAAGTTCTTACACCTATAAATAACAAGGATCAAGATGCAGTTTTTTATGCTGAAGATAAAGGG
>CAMDDG010000064.1 GCA_945890895.1 Chitinophaga pinensis
CATTGATGTGCTAATTCATGTGCAGTTAAATCGAACGAAAAATTCACCATGAAACTCATGGTTTGATGCTCCATTCCACCTCCCCAAGTAAATTGAGCGTGTCCATATTTTTCATTCATGAAGGGATATTCAATAAATAAACTATCAAATAACCGCAACATGGGTAAAACACGTTTCGCTTCGGTTTGAGTAGATTGTAAGAACTGAGGAAACACATAATTTACTACCGGCAACGAATCCATACGGCCGTGAAATTTTGCATAATCAGTAAACTCCGCATAATTTGAAACAGCTATAGCCACGAGATACGTGGCCACCGGATGTCGATGCTTCCAAAAGTGAATTGATTTACTGGAGTTGCTAGTATCTATTTTTACCAATACCCCATTGCTACCTACTTTAAAATCTCGAGCCGTTTCTACTATAATATCAATCGAATCAATTTTATCAGATAACGTCTGCTTGCAAGGCCACCAAAACGGCGCACCATAGGGCTGACTTAACGTGTGGATTATGGGTCCGGTTGCATGTGCATCGTACGTGTAAGCACCAAACCCTCCCGGAATACTGGCAGGATTACCTTGATAAAATACAGTAAACGAATCGCGCTCACCATCCAACCATTTTCCGTTTTTGTACACAAAAACCTTGTTGCCTTTGCGAATAAACTTTGTTGGAATTCCTCTGTAAAGCACGCTATCCACATACAAATCCGCAATCAAATCGAAAGCCAATGAATCGTAATTTCCACCCTGAACTTGAAAGGAAAATAGAACATTCCCAGCTATATTGGAATTAATCTTGGGATTCAAACTCCAAAAACAACGATGGTACTGAATGTCGTATCCATGAAAATTGGGAGTGCTGGAGCGTTTTTGAACGTCCATCAACGCTTGTAAATGCTGTTTTTCAGCACAAATTATATCTTCATTAATTTGCGCATGTAGTGGTAATACCAACATGAACAGCAAGTTCAAAATCCAACGCATTTCACAAATTTCGCATTTTAATTCAATACACCCATTCTTTCAACGCATATTCCATTAATTTCAACGAATTTTGCACCGTGAAATATACATGGTTGCCCGTTTTTATCATTGTCCTTTTAGGTTGCATCTGGGGAAGTTCATTTATCCTGATGAAATATGGCTTAGCCGTATTCAGTCCCATACAAGTTGCAGGAACTCGATTGGTGGTTGCGGGAGCCGTTTTATTACCCTGGGTAATAAAGTATTCCTTTATAAAGCCACTAAAAAAACAACCTTCAAACCTAAACTTTACCGACTACTTTTGGCTTTTTGCAAGTGGTGTTCTGGGTAATGCCATTCCTGCTTTTCTATTTTCAACAGCAGGAAGATTAATCCCTTCTGGCTTATCGGGAATATTAAATGCATTTACTCCGATGTTCACATTGCTATTTGCATTCTGGGTGTTTCGTGAAAAACTCGATAAAGCGGGTGTTATTGGTGTTATTCTTGGTTTAGCTGGTGCCATTTTTCTATTTGCTCCCAGCCTATTGCATTACGGTGAACCTATTTCTTTATTGGGTTCATTGATGCCTTTGGCTGCTGCAATGCTATACGGCTTAAATATTAATATTATAAAACACAAATTGGGCCATTTACCCGCTATGGTTAAAACCGCATATCCCTTTGTTTTCGTGGGAATATTATATGCTTGTTTGCTCTGGTATACTGACTTTTTCCTTGCTTGGGATGAGCATCCTGGTGAATTAAAATTATTTGAAAGTCGGGGAAACATCAGCGCGAACACTGCCTTTTTTTATTTGTTCCTTTTGGGTTTTATGGGAAGTGCGGTTTCTATGATACTATTTAACTATATCATCAAATACGTATCTCCTTTAGTAGCCTCAACCAATACATTTATTATCCCAGTAACTGCCGTTATGTGGGGTTTCGCCGATCATGAACAGTTAACTTGGAATGTTTTTGTGGGGATGTTATTTCTTCTTGCAGCTGTATTTATTATCATCCGAAAACCAAAGATTTAATTTCTTTCAAAACCTCTAATCACAAGGTTCTCGTAGTTTTTAAAGTAGCTATTGATAACTCGAAGGATTCAAAAGTTTACCATAGATTCAATCTCTTTTAAAATCTCCAATAAAATGGAATTACTAGTTTTTAAAGAAGCTATTAATTTCTATGAGGATTTATCAATTAACGATTACTTACCCAAAATCCTATCTGATTTTGTTTACATTTGTGTAAATGAACTTCTCAAGCATTTTCCATCCAGAACAATTTATCCACTCCGAAAATCGCGACTCAATTGCATCTGTAAATCCATTCAATGAATTGGGTATCCCACAAATACTTCCTTCAGCGAGTACAGGAATTCATACAATTTTCTCCCAAAATACATTAACATTTCAGAATTTTAGCCCAGTAGATGCAAAACATCTTAACGATTTCAATGAAGTTGATTTAGCTGGATTCACTACAGTAATAGAAAAAGCAGATGCCGCTTCTAAAATATGGAAAACATGGCCCGCTCCAAAAAGAGGTGAAATAGTTCGCCAAATAGGTAATCAATTGCGCATTCACAAACAAGCTTTGGGAGAGTTGGTCAGCTATGAAATGGGGAAAAGCTTGCAAGAAGGACTCGGTGAAGTCCAAGAAATGATCGATATCTGTGACTTTGCCGTAGGTTTATCCCGTCAATTACACGGATTAACCATGCACAGCGAACGTCCTGATCATAGAATGTATGAACAATGGCATCCTTTAGGAATTGTGGGAATCATTTCGGCATTTAACTTTCCTGTTGCCGTTTGGAGTTGGAATGCCATGATTGCCGCTGTTTGTGGAAATGCCAGCGTTTGGAAACCTTCCGAAAAAACTCCAGCAACTGCTCAAGCTGTTCAAAATATTCTAGCTCAAGTTATTATTGACAACCAACTACCCGAAGGTCTTTTTTCTATTATTCAAGGAGGCAAAACAGTAGGTGAATGGCTTTGTAATCACGATAAAGTAACCTTAATCAGTGCAACAGGCAGCATCCGAATGGGAAAAGAAGTAGCACAATCAGTTGCAAAACGTTTGGGTAAAACCTTGTTGGAATTAGGTGGAAATAATGCCATCATTATTTCTGAAAATGCGAATCTTCAATTAGCAATTCGAGCCGTTGTTTTCGGAGCAGTTGGAACAGCAGGACAACGTTGCACTTCAACCCGTCGTTTGATTATTCATGAAAATCGATACGAAGAATTCAAAAACTTACTTTTACAAGCTTACAAACAAATTAAAATAGGCAATCCTTTAGATTCCTCATATCATGTTGGTCCATTAATCGATAAGCACGCTGTGGCAGCATACTCCCGTGCAATTGAGTCTTTAGTCGCTGAAGGAGGAACTATTTTATACGGAAATCAGGTTCTAAGCGGTGAAGGCTATGAAAGTGGTTGCTATGTGGTACCGACCATTTGTGAAGCAGAAAATCACTTCCACATTGTTCAAGAAGAAACATTTGCTCCCATTTTGTATTTAATGAAATACATCGACTTAGAAGAAGCTATTAATTTACAAAATGGAGTGAAACAAGGACTTTCAAGTGCCATTTTCACAGATCGAATTCAAGAAGCTGAGCGTTTCTTATCTGCTTCTGGATCGGATTGCGGCATTGCTAACGTAAATATCGGTACTTCAGGTGCTGAAATCGGAGGTGCTTTTGGAGGAGAAAAAGAAACCGGTGGTGGGAGAGAGTCTGGATCCGATGCTTGGAAAGCATATATGCGACGCCAAACCAACACCATAAATTACGGTAGTAGTCTTCCGCTGGCACAAGGAATCGAATTCAACTTTTAAGCAAAGTCTAGAATTCAAACCTGATTTCAAAACTAGGCTTTGAAATTGTCTTTACCTCAATCAAAGCCTTTGAATTTGTTATAATCATATATTTGATTACACTTAGAAAAATTTCTAATTAAAATTATTGCCTGATGAAAAGAATGTATTTACGATCCAGTAAATAATCTGTTAACTGCTAAATCGGTTAAAACGCCGAATTAAAACTGCTGACCAATAAAGAAGTGAATCTGGGTAGGCTTACCGCTTTTTGGAACGTCCAAATAGTCAAATCCATAAGCAAAATCCAATCCAATTAGGCCAAACATGGGCATAAACAAACGAATACCAACTCCGGTTGCCCGTTTTAGTTGAAATGGATTGTATTTATTTATACTCGACCATGCATCACCTGCTTCAAGGAACGCCAATGCATAAATTGTAGCTGTTTGATTTGTAGTAATGGCTTGGCGCAATTCCAATGTAAACTTGTTGAAAATTGGAGCACCAGCAGATCCACCCATTGCCGTTTGAGATACTGTGTAATTATCATATCCTCTCTGAGAAATGATTTCCGTAGCAGCAATGTTGAATCCAAATATTCCTGCGCCACCCACTTGGAAACGCTCGAAAAATGTAGTTCCCAATTCAGGGTTATAATATCCCAAGAAACCAAAACGCGCTTTAGCCGTTAGGACCAATTTTTTATAAACCGGCGTATACCATTCCGCATCAAGTTTGAATTTATAAAATTCCGCCCAGCGATATTTATCCGCCAAACTCATAGTTGAATAATCTCTGTTATTTAACAATGAAAAAGGAGGAGTTGCTTGTAATGACGTCATAAATTTAGAACCCGAGGTAGGATAAATAGGATCGGAAATCGAACTTCGAGCTAACACCACCTGAGCAGAGGGGTTATAGCTAATACCTTGAAATCCGGTTGGAAATCCATAAAAACCACCATCCATGTTCTGCATTCTATACTGTTGAAAACTCAAAGTATATTGAATGTTGAAGAAATCATCGGGCCAATTTAATCTTTTACCAATACTCAAATTAACTCCGGTATTTCTGAATATTTGCTTCAAGGGATCGTTTCGCTGACGGAAGTCAAAGCTATTTACTGTGTGAAACAAGCTTATAGAAAACGAAGTGGGTTTAAATCCACCCAACCAAGGCTCTGTGAATGAAGCTGTGTAACCCTGATAGTTGGTTCCATTACTTTGGGCACGCAACGATAATTTCTGACCATCACCTGTTGGAACTGGATTCCACAATTTTGGATGCAGCAACTTACGTGCACTAAAATTATTCAATACAACACCAGCAGTACCAATTAATGTGGGGGTTCTGCTGAAACCATTGCCTCCCCAACCTCCAGATAATTCAATCTGATCCGATGGTTTCTCTACCAACTTATATTTAATATCTACCGTTCCATCGGCAGGATTGGGTTTAGGATCCACCCCTAACTGCTCCGGATCAAACAATCCCAATGCAGCTAAATCGCGCATAGTTCTTTGAATATCACTTCGAGAAAAGGTATTACCCGGCTTTGTTCTTAACTCCCTTAAAATCACGCGATCTGATGTTTTGGTATTTCCCTCCCAATAAACTCGACCTATTGTAGCTTGTGGGCCCTCTGCTATCCGAATTTCCAAATCAATGCTATCTTCAAAAACACCTACTTCTACAGGTGTCATATTAAAAAACAAATAACCAGCATCCATGTACAACGTTTGAATATCAAAACCTCCAGGATTACTAAATAAACGTTCATCTAAAAGCGTTTGATTAAACACATCACCTCGTTTGATGTTCAATAATGTGTCTAACAAGCTATTAGGATACTTAAGATTTCCTTTCCACTTGATCGAGCGATAATGATACTGATTTCCCTCAACCAAATTCAAATGAACAACTATTCGACTATCCTTAAACATGGAAACACTATCAGAAATTACTCGTGCATCCCGATATCCTAAACTCTGATACTTTTTAATCACATTGGCCTTCTCTTCCTCGAATTTGGTCTCCGTGTATTTTGAACTAGCAAATATGTTCCATTTAAGCTTGGTTCGTTTTATGCCTTTAATGGCTTTTCGCAGTTCTGCATCAGCCACTTGATTGTTGCCGTTGAATTCGAAATCAAATACCTTTACTTTCGGACCTTTTTCAATTACAAAATCAAAATTTTGATACCCCAACATCGGTTTTCCCGTTTTGTCTTTTGCTTCAGGTCTGCGAACAGAAACTTTTACATTATAATAGCCCTTTTCTTGATAGTAATTCTCAATCTTTGCAATACTACGGTTGATCAAATTCGGAGTAATGTACATTCCCTTCTTTAAGCCACACTCCTCTTTCAAAGATTTAGCTTGAGAATTGGATACATTCAGAAAACGGTGTCCATTCAATCGTGGTTGCTCTTTTACTAAAAACTGAACCACTACTTCATTTTCATTGCCCGTTGGTAAAAAGTATACTTGTACTTCCGAAAAATACTGTCTTCCCCAAATATTTTCAAGCGCTTTGGGGATGTCTGTTCCAGGAACTTTTATTTCCTGACCTATTGATAATCCAGAATACAAAACTACCAATGCCTTCTGAACAGGTTTACCATTTACTTCTCGAACATCAATATTTTTAATTTTATACGTTGCCGGATCTACAAAATCATAATTTATCATTGGAGCCTTTATGTAGGTACTATCGACAATTTGCGCAAACAAATTCATCGACAATAGAACATATAAACTCAGTAACCAACTCTTTTTTAACATGTTATTTTTTTTCCTCTCCTATTTGTTCGGAAGTTTTTCCAAATCTACGTTCCCTTGACTGATAGTCCAAAATTGCTTCGACGAAATGCTGTTTTGTAAAGTCGGGCCACAAAACAGGAGTAAAATAAAGCTCCGAATATGCAATTTCCCAAAGTAAAAAATTACTTATTCTATGTTCACCGCTTGTTCGAATCAACAAGTCGGGTTCTGGATATTCTGATGTTCTCAATGAATTTGAAATAGTAGTTTCACTAATTTCTGATGGCGAAATTAAACCCTTTTGTACATTTTCAGCTATGGCTTGTACTGCTTGAATTATGTCCCAACGAGAACTATAACTCAATGCTAAAATCAATGTAGTACCTGTATTATTTGCTGTTGCGGTTTCGGTATGTTCCAACTTAGTCCGAGCATTTTTAGGTAATTGTTCCATGTTTCCCAATGTTCTTAAACGAACATTATTCTTCATAAGTTCGGGCAATTCCTTTTCCACCGTATCCACCAACAATTGCATCAAAGCACTCACTTCAATAGCAGGTCTATTCCAATTTTCTGTCGAAAATGCATACATAGTTAAAAATTTCACTCCCAATTCAGAAGCAACTTCCAAACAAGTTCGAACCGCAGTAACCCCTTGTTTATGGCCAAAAATTCGTAAATGACCCAATTTTTTTGCCCATCGTCCGTTACCATCCATAATTACGGCAACATGTTGGGGAATTCGGTCCGGATGTATCTGTGGATATGATGAATTAACTGATTTCAAAGGTTTCAAATTATAATTAAGTGGAAATTATCTGCAAATAAAAGGTGTAAAGCGATAAGAAAGATTAAAACCATAGAAATAATACCAATCTTTTAGGTGAGTATCTCCACGAAATGTTCCTTTATATAAGGGTGTGCCTCCATTTAAAATATGAGCTTGACTGTATTGAGCTGAACCCAAGCCTTGGTTATCCCGAATGGTAACATAGTCTGGATAAACATCATCTACATCATCTAGGTTATCGGTAAAGGTTTTGCGCCACACGGCTTCAACGCCAAATATCCATGCCCCTTTATGTTTCCGATGTGAACTTCTAATTTTATACCCCAGACCTATGGGAACCGACATTTGCAATCGACTGTAATTCCTTTTTCGCATTTCCGTATTCATGTTTCGAAGATGAACATCTTCATTATCCAAACGTGTAGGATCAAACAAAAAAGCCGACAATCCGATCAAGGCATACGGTGTTTGATTTCGATTGTTAATATTCGTTCCGAAGCTATGAAAATCAAAATTGAGCATGGAAGCATATTCGTATATGTCCGTTTGAAAATTCAAATTTTGGAACTCATAACCTTTATAGCCTTCGGTTGTTCCAGAAATAGTCATATAGCTAAGTTGATTCCTCCAAGAGAAATAACTATTCATGTTGTACTTCTGATAAATTCCACCTGCTGGGTGAAATTGTTTGATGTTTTGACCTTGAGCCAAGTCGCCATAGTAGTTACTTACTCCAACCACCAGACCAAATTCGTTTCTACCCGAAAAGTATTTTTGAGATAATAAAGTAACAGGGCTCGTTAAAATCAAGCCTAAAAACAAAAGTTGATTAACTAATAAACGTCTGTTAAAACTGAAAACAGGTTGTTTTTCCACCCGTAATTTTTCTAGTCAATGTAAAATTCAAAAATAAGTACCAATCTTTGGTTGCTTCATTTCCACGCGCAGCACCCAAACGCTCTTCGTTTCCATAATCATTCACCAAGCTTGGATCACGCAATTCAGGTGTTCTGTCAGCTAATGCTGCACTTAACCCGGTATTACTACCTCCTGTAATCTGTGGATCCACATAAGTCATACTCACATCATCTAAATAATCGGTGAATGTTTTACGAACTCCTAATTCCAATCCCCAAGCCCAAACTTCGCTAAACTGCTTTTTATACCCCACTCCAACGGGAATGGATACTTGTGTTAATGAATATCTGCGGCGTTCATTATACTTGGTGGTTTCTTGTCCTTCAGTTGCCATCGGTTGTAACTCAATCCATTTACCATCGTAAACCGATAAATCTGCGCCGTTGTAGTTGGCTGGTGTATGAACGTCGGGTAAATATTCAAATTGAGTTTTCGGATTGAATTTGAATACACCAATACCAGCAAACAAGAAAGGAGTTCCTGGATTGGATCTTTGAGTTTCTTCAAAACCCAACAAATTCCACTCTACTGTACCACTAAATTCTAAAATATTGGAAGTAAAATTCAAATTGCGCTTATAACGCTCAGCGATATCCGAGTAATTCTTATCATCGCCGCTAATTTGACCAAAAACCGCATTACCTCTAAGGGTAATGAAATCATCGTAATTAAAACGACAGATGATTCCGCCCATAGGTTTGGTTTCATTCCATGCTACCAAAGGAGTTAATTCTCCCATATAATTTGCACCTCCCAAGGTCATTCCCACTTCAATGGGTTTTCCACGAAAACGCTTCATCTGTGCGTTTGCAGGCAAGGCAACAACCAATAAAGTTGCACCCAAGGCAAGGACTCTTAAATGTTTAGAAATCATGGTAAATAGCAAATTTAACGTATTAGACGCTATTTTCATAGAAACGTACCTCAAAAATTCACAAATATTGAGTGTTAATAAATATTATCGAATATTGAGCGATACAGCTACGAAATGCATACGTGCAATTTAGTAGCAATCCAAGAGTTAAACTAATGCTACAACCTCGCTCTAGCTCAGCTCATTACTTCAGAATCTAAAACCGGAAATTATTTTGCCTTTACCATATAATACATTCCCATGGTAATGAAATTTCTGAACCAAGGTATTCGCGTTAACCAACCCCATTGTAATCGGGGTTTTATCCCAAACTTAAACTCATAAATGGGATTGAATAAATAAAATCGTCTGTTTACGATAGAATATTTGGATTCCTTGCAAATACGTTCAAATCGTTCAATACTTATGCCCGTAGACCGGATTTCTTCCATGGTGTTAATTCCACTTTCATTTACTCCCAGTGTTTTTAACATTGCCGGATACATTTTTCCAGGCAATAGATGATAATACGGCAATTTTGAAGCCCATTTCTTAGGCAATACTTGTTGATGACCTCCATAGGGCATCATCCAAGGGGGAAAGGCGAAAAACACAACTCCACCTTCATTCAAAAATCGATGCAATTGAGGCATGAATTTTTCTTGTTGGGGGATATGTTCAATAACATCCTTCAAAATAATGATATCGTATTTTGAACCCAAATCCTTTTCAGGATCAACCAAGTAGATATCGCGATTTAAAAAATTGATTTTCCCAGCAGACAGTTCGTCTTTCATGAATTCACGTGCGAATTCCAAACGCGACTCTTCCAATTCAATTCCTGTACATGAGTAACCCAATTCAGTAAACGCCTTCAACACACCAGCCTCTCCACACCCAATTTCCAGAACTCGCATCCCCGAAAAAAAAGAAAAATGCGACTGAACATACGGTAGAATATGATTCTTGGTTACCGTATAGGTCATGTCAAAATAGCGACGTTTATCTCCGTGAAATTCGTACATGTTATTAAGGTTTTATTAAGGTTTTGGAAGAACCTCACCGCATTGCTTGCAGGTTCTCAAATCCTCAGAAGCATAAAAAGCGTCAAAGTGTGAGATGAAATCCGTTTCTATATTTTTTAATTCGAAATAAACTTCATGGAGTTTATGATTGCACTTTTCGCAAAACCACAACAAACCATCATTATATCCTTTTCCTTCGCGAATGCGCTCAATTACCAAGCCAATGCTGCCAGCACTTCGAGCTGGTGAATGGGGAATTCCTCCGGGTAGTAAAAACATGTCCCCAGCTTTCAATTGAACATCTTTACGAACACCATCTTCCTGGATTCGAACCGCTATTTCACCTTCCAATTGATAAAATAATTCCTCGGTTTCGTTGTAATGATAATCTCTACGACCATTTGGACCAGCAACCACCATCACTATATAATCACTGCCTTCCGGGTATAAATTCTTATTAGCAACGGGTGGCTTCAACAAATGACGATTCTCATCTATCCATTTTTGCAAATTGAAAGGGGCTCTAACTGGCATGATTTTTAGAAATTAGTGGCTATGACCACAAATGTACAATAAATATGTAAAAATCATTTTTAACAAGGCAATTTCAAGGGTAATCCGTAAATTTGCACATCCAACATGAGTGACGCAATCAAGCACGAATGTGGGGTGGCATTCATTCGCCTCAAAAAACCCCTAAACTACTACCTCGAAAAATACGGTACCTATTGGTATGGACTGCATAAACTGCAGTTCCTTATGACAAAACAACTCAACCGAGGGCAAGACGGTGCTGGAATCGGTGTGATTAAACTCGACCCTCACTATGGTGATCGATATTTAGCACGACAAAGATCCGCTACCAAAACCGCATTGAGCGATATATTCGACAATGTAGCTTCTGCATTGAAAGAAATTCCCAAAGAACACCAAAACGATTTGGAGTATCTAAAAAAACATTATCCGTATGCCGGTGAAATGCTTTTAGGACACTTGCGTTATGGTACTTACGGCGGAAATTCAATCGAAAATATTCACCCTTTTCTTCGCCAAAATAACTGGATGGCAAGAAATTTAATGCTCGCTGGCAACTATAACATTACCAACACCGAAGAGCTTTTTCAACAGCTAATTGAACTTGGTCAACAACCCAAAGAAAAGAGCGATAATGTATTAATGCTGGAAAAAATTGGTCATTTTATTGATGAAGAAAACCAACGTTTATTCTCCATCTTAAAAGCCCAAGGTTTAACAAATTTAGAAATTTCCGAGAAAATAAAACAGGAAATTTCCATCTCGAGAATCTTGAAACGCAGCTTTAAAAATATTGATGGCGGTTTTAACATGATAGGGATGCTTGGACACGGTGATGCATTCATAATTCGCGACCCCGCTGGTATTCGTCCATCGCATTATTACTCCGACGATGAAGTGGTGGTGGTTGCAAGTGAACGAGCTGCAATTCAAATGGCATTCAATGTTTACCCCGAAGATGTCAAAGAATTAGGTCCTGGCAATGCATTAATTATTAAAAAGGATGGTTCTTTTACCGAGGAAAATATTATTGAGCCTATTGAGCGCAAAAGTTGCAGCTTTGAACGTATTTATTTCTCTCGTGGCAACGATCAATCCATCTATGCTGAAAGAAAAGAGTTAGGAAGATTATTGGCTAAACCCGTTATGGAGTATTTAGGCAATGACTTAGTAGACACTGTGTTTAGCTATGTGCCCAATACTGCCTCTACCAGTTTCTATGGTTTGATTGATGGAATTCACGAAATCCGCAGAAGTATACAAGCAGAAGCATTAAAACAAATCGACGTTCAAAAAAATCCCGAAAAGGTAGATGAAATTCTTTCTTGGCGTCCGCGAAGAGAAAAAATTCTCGTAAAAGACGTAAAAATGAGAACTTTTATCACTAACGATAGTGAACGTGAAGATTTAGTTGGACACGTCTACGACATTACCTACGGAGTGGTTAAGTCATGGCAGGATACCTTGGTAATTATGGATGATTCCGTAGTACGAGGAACTACCTTGAGAACCAGTATTTTAAAAATATTAGATCGC
>CAMDDG010000065.1 GCA_945890895.1 Chitinophaga pinensis
GCTTTAAATAACGAAGCAGCATTGGCAGGTAATAATTTATTGAAGGTTCATTTAAGTAACCTTGTTGAGAAAGTAACAAAAGGAATACAGGAAAGAAAAGTAATTGTACTGAAGAAATATTACTCAGCAAATAGTCAACAAATAAGTGACAGACAAGTTGAACCAATCAAGTTTACAGATAACTATACCTCACTTGTTGCATATGAAATATCATCAGACAGAATAAAGTACTTCAACTTAGAACGAATAACTGACGTACAAGTTAAGAATCAAAGTATGTCAAATGAATCTAAACACGAGGATGTTAAACCTGATGTTTTTGGATTTGGCGAGAAAGCAAAATCTTATGAATTAGTAATGAAGATGAGTTTAAGAGCATGGTTATTCTTGAAGGATGAATACCCAATGACTATCCCATATACCAGTAAAGATAAAAAGTCAGGAGATTATATTCTTAAGGCAAAAGTTTATAGCTTAGTTCCTGCTAAGAGATTTGCTAAAGGATTACCTGGAGAGATTGAATTTTTATAAATTATACTAAAACGTTCACTTTTGTTGATAAGTGAACTTTATCATTTTCCTATCTAGTTAAAAATCAATGCTTTAGTTTTAAAGCTCTAGAACTTTGTTAAAAAACGTTCAAAAATTCCGGATCACTGACCAAAGTGAATATTTTAGCCAGATCACTAAAACTATTCAAAATGGAACGTAAAGGAATCAAAACTACAACCTACTCGCTTGACTGGGATGCTGTCATGAATTTGGAATCAAGATTACTCAGAGACTTTCAAACAAATAAAACCAAGGATAAGGCGCGCGCCTTACTTATGGTTTCTATTGGAGTTAGACTTGGGATGAGGGTAATTGATAATCTAAATCTTAAATGGGAGGATTTATTGGGAGTACAGGTGGGTGAAAGGTTTGTAAGAATTGAAAAGAAACCGGACAAGGAAAGAATTTTAGTAATGTCTACTAAATTAAAGGAGGTGTTAGATATTGTATATGAGGCAAATGCCTCAGCCTCCTCGTCATACATCCTTACCTCACAAAAGACAAATGGGTTAAAACCAATGTCAATTCAATACTTCAATAGGATTTTAAAGGGTATTATGAAGGAGTATAAGGTTAGATACATTGGAAATCCAAGCAGTCACATGCTGCGCAAATCATGGGTTGTAGGTTCAATTAAGAAGGGATTTCAGGATGGAGATCATTTAAGCTTGATAAAGGTTTCAAGGCTTATTGGACATTCAAATGTATCAACTACATTGAAATACACCAACTTTGAAACAAGCACTGCATTAGGACTATTTGAATTAGATTAATTACTAATTAGCTGATTTAACTCGTATCAGATGAGTATTTCTAATAGTCTTATTAAACTGCTCATTTAAAACATTTTCTGCTAACCTTATAAATTGAGATTCGGTTATCATCATTTTTAATCTTCTAGGCTGCTGTTTTACAATTGCTACTTTTAACATAATATTGAGTTTATTAATAAATATCAATAACCGCTTTAAAAACATTTAAAAAATCAATGCGTATTGACAAATAGGTCAATATCTACGGCACATACCCCAGTATACTTTTATGTGGAAAGTTGAACTTTGTAAATACTGGGATTGGGGATTGGATATATTAGAGCTGGGTTTATGATTTCAGATTTGTCGTGAAATCTTTATTAAAAAATTAAAAGAACCCATAAAATACCACGACAAATTTTTATTTAAAAATCTGATTATGTCGATCAAGATATTGAACATTATACATACTTAAATCATTTATCTTTTCTTTCCCTGTAACACCAATTTTTTGATATGCACTTGTTTCAATTTTATCGGATAATTGTATTTTACCCTTATTATCAAAAGTTATAAGGTGCTTGTCAAACAGAGCATCATATGTTGGAGATAGAAGTAGTCCATTATTTACATCTAGTCTTTCGTAGTCAGTTGCTTTTGACCAAGGAATAATATGCGAAGCAATTAGAATATCCAACTTATTAAAGTTTGTTACTGCACATTTATACTCCCATCGATGTATAATTCTTTTCCTATATGCACCTTGACCAACTCTTGATGTTACTAATCCGGCACGTTCGGTAACAGTTGGTAAGTTTAATTCTAAAATCTTATGGGGATTTTGGTTTAAGGGTTGTAATGAATATTGGATAGGGCTGACAGGAATTGAAACTCCTATGCGTTTCAAGAAGAACTGGATTCCAATTCTATCTTTTCCGTTTCTATCAGGTGTTACAAAGTAGTCAGCATCATAAAATTCCATTTCTGAAACAAACTTAACCATTCCTCCACCTTCAATTTCGAACAAAAATATTCTTTTGCCTCTATTTAAATGGTCTTTGAGGGCAAGATTTCCTTTAATAAACTGCATATCTCCTTCTTGACCCTCGCCTGTATATGTGAAAATGTTATGATTGTCCCAACGATCTTTATATCCGTATTGAGCACCAGATTTACCAGAAAAGATAAAGATAAACGGAACCTTTGCTGAAGGAGAAATTCCACCTTGCCTATTACCCCCATACTCGTCATGGATCAATGATCTTTTGTAGAGTTGGTTTGGTATGAATGGTGACTGATACATAGTTATAAACTAAAATAATATTCTCTCATCTTATACGCCATCATCCTCCTCCTTGAAGTTAGAAAATTTTCGTAGTTGTCAATTTTCATACTTATAATTTCTTTAGGTATACAGTTTACAGCTAAATTGTTTTCTAAGTCAACCATATTAGATATACCACTTAAAGTATTTGATTGGTTTTCCATCTCATCTAAAATCTTTTGGAAGTATTCCTCTGGCGGTTTGTTACCAACCTTAATATTGATCTCAGATTGCATATAGACGTAGTTAGCAATTTGATTATACATCCCTCGCTCTAAGCCGTTTTTCTTTAGATAGTCTTTTGGAAACAAATGGTGTATGTCACCACGTAATTCAATTAGATTGCTAACTAATACATCCTTTGATAGGAAACCTTTATCATTAGCTTTAACCTGTGCAGCTAAATAGACATTGAAATAAGGGCTACTTGCAACTGAAGTATCTAAACTTTGTGGTAACGAAAAATTCCAAAACGCATCAGATAGTTCAGCCTCTTCATATTCAGATAGAATCTGTCCAAAATCTTTATTTGCTATTTGTTTTATATCAAAATCAAATACTGATTCAGCAGATCCCGAGTATCTACCAGTTAGTATTGAAAAAACGAACCATCTTGGTACATAACTTCCAATTTTTACATCTGAAACGCCTAATTCTTTAAGTTTTAAGTAAACGATATATGCGAAATTCAATGCATTTTGAGATCGAACTAATTTATTTGAAATGAAACCAGATGATTTAATAATCATTAAGAACCGTTTGAAATTCGTTTCATTTACAAAGTTCAATACACCAGTTTTTAATTTAGCATAGGACTCTTCAGCGATATGCTCTTCATAGGTTCTTGTTTCAAAATTTCTTCCTGATAATAAACTAACTAAATCTGACAATTTACCTCTATTGAATTGAGATGTAAATGCTACTTTAATTAGGTCAGTATATTCAGGATCATATAAGTCATCAATCTCTTTCTTTAACCAAC
Organism: Chitinophaga pinensis; assembly: GCA_945890895.1. Lineage (GTDB taxonomy): Bacteria > Bacteroidota > Bacteroidia > NS11-12g > UBA955 > VMCP01. Next base: position 3,611 of record CAMDDG010000065.1, read on the forward strand.
TAATTTTAGAGAAGAATTCTGTATTAACGAATTCCTTATCATGGTCTTCGATGTGTTTGTGAAACTCTGGAGAAATAGCAAGATGACAGAAATAATCTATTGCTTTTCTTAATAAATTTCCATCATAAAGGGTATTTGAAGCAATCTTACTCATTGCAAAATCAGCTTGACTCAATACTACACCTTTTGAATTGATTCTGATAAAAATTTCAGTAACAGTCTCTATATCTAACTCTGAAGCTAATTCGATAATGCCAATTTGTTTTTTGGGGATGTCAGTTAGTATAGTAAAAGATTTTTCTACTTGATCTTCATCAACACCTGGGTTTAACTCCAAGTAATGTCTTACCAATTTCAATATACTTTGGGTACCGTTAACTGCATCAGATATGTCTGGCAACCAAGTTTTATCTTTTAATATGGCAGGGTTTTGAACTTCAAATTTTTCTGTAATTGGATTAAACGATATTTTAATCTTTATTCTATCATACGTCTTATCAATAACGTATTTTCCTAAAAGGGCTGCAGTAAGAGCAGTAACCCTTTGTTGACCATCAATTAGTATTTTCTTCCCCTTACTCAAACTCCCGTCTTTTAGCCTAATATCAGGGTTTTGCCATGCAATTACATATCCTATTGGAAATCCTTGATAAAGGGAATCCATCAAGTCTCTAACTTTTGAACTATCCCAAACAAATGGCCTTTGGATTTCAGGAATTGCAATTTCACCTGATTCAACCCAAGAGAGAAGGGTTTGTATTAATTGTTGGTTAACTGAATATTTTTGCATCTATTTTAAATTAATTTTTAATCTTGAAATTTTCTACCTGTCCCATTACTTGATCGAACACTTCATCATTGTGTTGAGGAGGGTAGCCATTATTTATCAAGCAGAAGAATATTTTTTGGTTCAAGTCTGCTTTTACATTTGTATTGTTGAGCCAATCCGTAAACGATGATTGCACATCAATCAGTTCTTTAATTTTTTGAGCTAGAACTTTACATTTATCGTTTATAATTAAACTACCTACTTTTTTATCTGTACCAAACTCAAAGTTATATTTGTCACGCAGATGCATTAGGATATCATAGAATGCTTTTTCCTCAAAAGTCAATCCCAGTTTTCTAAAACTATCTTTGTCTTCTCCTAATTTTGAGAGTATATCCAATGCCTGTTGAGTGGCATTTCTGATAATTGAATTTACTGCTTCTGTTTGTGTTTCAGTTGCTTCTTGAGTAGACAAACTCGCTCTTCTATTATGGTATTCATCCAGCGTTTTCTTAAGCAACTCTTCATATTTTTCTGCTGCTATTTTATTTGTATCCTTGTACTCTTTGATTGATTTACGAAGCATCTTAATCAAGACTTCAAGTTTCGTGGCTGGCAATTTTATGAGTTCCAACTGTTCAATAAACTCTGAACTAAATATGCTTTCTTCTACATCAGTTTGTAGAATACTTACCACCGAATTGCATTTCAACGCCTCAGCAACCATTTTTTCAACGGCACGATTCATACTTTCTGTATCGTGTTTTTCACCAGAAGTTTTTCTGATATAAGATGCTACCGCCATAAGGCACTGCGATAAGGAGAGTTGTTCATTTGTAAGTACATTTGATGGCTGACATATGTCATAAGCAGTTCTCAATCGTCTAACATGAGCTAAAAAGAATGTCTTTACATCAACCTTTTTCGGTTTTTCCTTTTCATTGCTAAGATTTAACTGGTCTGTTAAAGTTATTATGTAATCGGCAGCTGATGACAAGCATTCTAATCTATCTAAAGGACTTGTTTGTGGATTAGTAAATGGCTTGATATCAAAACCATCAAACAAATCTTTGATTATTTTCAATTCAATAATTAGAGCCTCTAATGCTTGTTGAACATCATCTTCGCTTGGGCCAAATGTTTCTCCTCCAAACTTACGCATTGCCTCCATCATATTATCTCGAATACCTATATAATCAATAATATATCCGTATTCTTTACCCTCGTATTTACGGTTTACACGGCTAATTGTTTGAATAAGACTCTGTTTTTGAAGTGGCTTGTCATTGTATAGATAAGTTAGAGAAGGAACATCGAAGCCAGTGATCCACATATCTACAACAATAACAATTCGGAAATTTGACTGCTCCGTTTTAAATGCATCATCTAATTTTTTACTTCGGGCTTTATCACCTATGTAGTCATACATATCCTCTGGGTCATTTGTACCACGTGTTGCAACCATTGCAATAGTAGGCATTGGAGAAAGTTCTTTTAACTCGTCAGAAGTTAATTTACTATCGTCAGGTGATTTCCTTTCTTCAAACCATTCAGGCCTATGTTCTTTAAACTTTTGTAGTAATCTGTATGCTATTTTACGCTTACTGGCTACAATCATAGCTTTTTGAACTACATCGGGTTTGTTTTCGCAAGCATTTGAGTAATGTTCTATAATATCCTTTGCAAGACGATCTAAACGTTCTTCATCACCAAGAATAACCTCCATTGCACTCATTGCTATTTTGCTGGCAGCCACATCATCTTCCGTTGCACCCTCAACAGCACATTTTTTGTAGAAGGCGTCTATTTCTTTTACTTTCTCGCTATCAAGCGTAACATTTGCTATACGTGGAATATATTTTAGTTCAACCGTGATATCATCTTCAACAGATTGTTGCATTGTGTATCTATCCACAACCTCACCAAATACTTGAATAGTCTCATCGATTGGAGTGCCTGTAAAACCAACAAATGTTGCATTAGGGAATGCACTTCGTAAATGCTCAGCATAAGGCTTTGTTATAAATGCTCCAATAGGAGTTTCCTTTTCGTCTTCTTTTACTGCTTTTAGATCCTTTACTTTTAACTGCGAGTTCAAACGTACTTGACTTCGATGTGCTTCATCAGAAAAGCATATTATGTTTTTACGTGTATTCAGTTCGCCTATCTCTTCGCAGAATTTTTGAATGGTACAAATAAAGAAACCGCCAGACTCTCTGATGGATAATTCTGTTTTAAGATCTTTTCTGTCAGCAATTATTTTGGCTGCACCCAGCGATAAGAACTCTTCCGAACGAAGAAATAATTTACCTGCCTGTGTTTGTAGGTCATCTCTGTCCACAATCATTACAATAGTAGGTGAACCAAGCTCTTCGCAACGTAAAGATAGCTGACGAGCCAAAAACATCATTGTGTAAGTTTTACCACAACCCGTTGCACCAAAGTACGTACCACCTTTTCTATTGTTTGAAGCGTGTGCTTTTATCACACTCTGTTTTAACATTCTTGTAGCAAAAAATTGAGGATAGCGACATACTACCTCTTCATCTTTGTCATGTTTTTTGTCAGGGAAATAAACGAAGTCCCGAATAATTTCTAAAAAGCGATTAGGCTCGTACACTCCTGCCACTATAGTTCTAACCTGGTCGCTACCTCGCTTGGCTGACTCATCCTCATTATTAACTTTCTTCCAGGCATAGTAGTGATTATAGGGTGTGTAAGTTGTACCAAGTTTTGTATTGTTTACCGTGGCATCACTAATACAAGAGAGCACAGAATAACGTAAAAGATGCGGTATGTCCCTTTTATATCGATTGTGAATTTGATCGTATGCATCTGCTATTGTTGCATTGGAATCTGTTGGATTTTTTAGTTCGAAGACACATAGTGGAATACCATTTACGAATAGTAATACATCAGGTATGCGTTTATCATCTTTCAGGCCATAGCCTACTTCGAACTGATTTACACAGCGATAAATATTGTTTTCATTTTGTGCCTTGAAATCAATAAACTCTATATCAAATGTTTTTCCATCTTGAGTGCGTGTATAACGAAATCCTTCTCGCATAAGATAATAGCTGTTACGAAGTAGCTCAAAATGGGTTTGACCGCTCACAAAACGCAAACGGTTGATAATTTCTTCAATATCACTCCCCTGTAAATCGGTGTAGCGTTGCTCAAGATAATCGGTTAAATCATTTACAAGCAATACTTCACGGTTATTGCGTGCTATACTACCACCGTGTTTGTACTCCCAACCTTGTTGAACAAGCAGGTCGATTAGGGCTTCTTCATAATCACTTTCGTAATATTTACCTTTCATATATTCCTTTTTACTATCCATTTATGGCTCTTTGAACAAGAGCAGGACAGAGGTTTTTCATTTTTTCACGAGCGTCATTTGTAATTCTTTTTGCCTCTTCTGCACAGTTGTAGAGGTTTGTAATGGCTTTTTGCACTTCGAGTGGTGGGAGTGGAATTTTAACATTACTTAAATCTGAAAAATTAAAGTTTTCTCTTGCACTTCCCCATGAATTGTACCTTACATATCTATCAAACTCTTGTGGTTGAAATAATATATTTAAAAACTCAGATTCTAATAAACAATTACTAACTCTGAATACCCCGTAAATAGGAGAAACAACAAATATTTTTCCCTTATTTAATGCACAAGCGAAAACTTTCCAAGTATCAGTTGTTGGAACATAGGAAAAACAGTTATTATAAACTATTTTATAGCCTCTTAACTCATTTCTATCAACTCTTGAATTTGGCTCTCTAAATTTCTTTAAAGTGCTTAATCCTTTTACATCATCATACTTTCCTTCTGAATTTTTCTCATTAACCTCCTCAATATACTCACCAAGTTCAACTTCAGGATACTTCTTTTTGCAATCGATAATATAAGCTCGACAAGCTTCGGTGAGAGGCTTAATTAATGCTTCGTTCTGTTCAGCCAATGCTTTTAGTCCATTGTAGGTATCGACTAACTTTTTCTGAATATCAATATTGGGAAGTGGTATCATTATATCACAAAACACACTCCAATCAAGATTAGATCGAACACTCCCATCACTTAGGAACCAGCCATATCGATCCATTTCAAATCGATTAAATTGAATGAATAAAAACTCAGGTAAAATCTGAGACTTATCTTTTACTACAAATGTTGTATAAGCTGGAGAAACCAATATTGAGTCGCTTTTTGTGTATAGTGCTAATCGAATACAAACGTCACGACCTGTTTGCATTCCACTAAATACAAACACATCTTTTTCTACAATTTTATATTTTGAGCTGTCTAATTCATTGGTATCTGCTACCGTTGGCATAAAGGTTTTATCTTTATTTATACCACAAAACTGCAAATCTCTGGAATCGCAATTTTTTAAATCATAGATTTCAATATAATCACCTATTCTAACAAGGTTACTGTCTTCATTATTAACAATCATAACCAAGTTGCTTTAGAGCGTTTCGTAATGTTTTGTCATTTATTTGTTGGCGTTTCAATAGGTCAGAAACGGTCGTTGCTGTTTCGGTCAATACTTGGTGATAGTCTATGGTAGTATCACGGTCCACGAATTCGATATATCGGCTAGGAACAAGTGAGAAATTATTTTTTTCTAACTCCTCAAAGCCAACAGAGCGGTATGTTTCGGGTTCAGCAAAATTTGCACCATCCGTTCCCTCGTTTTGCCACCTAAAATAAATTTCTGCTGCTTTCTTAATCTGTTCGGCTTTTAATTCCACTTTCTTTTTTTGCTCTCCCTTCACTGGGTTTTCTGTCCATTGGCGTAAATCCATAAAAAGAATTTCTTTTTGTCTGTTACGCAATTTGCGACCGTGCCACATTCCACCCTTTTTATTCTCGTTCAATATCCAAAGGGTTACAGATATATCGGTAGTATAAAACAGCTCACGGGGTACAACGATAATGGCCTCAATTTTATCATTTTCAATTAGCTTTTTCCGAATTGCTACAGCATCACCATCACCCAAAGCACCATTAGCAAGCAAGAAACCTGCTACACCCTTACCAGCCTTCAACTTCGACAACATATGCAAAATCCAAGCATAGTTGGCATTGCCTTCAGGTGGCACTGAATAGTCTGCCCAGCGACTATCTTTGCTCATTGAAATATCATACCATTTCTTTAAGTTAAAAGGCGGATTAGCCATAATAAAATCAAAGGTCAATCCTTTATGCAAATCATTTGAAAATGTATCAGCATTTTGTTCGCCAAGGTGATGTGAGATACCACGCATAGCAAGATTCATTTTGGCAAGCCGATAAGTTGCAGGATCTCTCTCCTGACCATACACGTTGACCATTTTAATATCTCCTTGTTTTGCTTCAACATACTTGGCGCACTGAATAAACATACCTCCCGAACCACAGCAAGGGTCATAAAGTGTTCCATCATAAGGCTCAATAAAAGCTGCTATCAACTCAACTATATCGTGTGGAGTATAAAATTCTCCTTCTTCTTTTGTTGCATTCACTGCAAAAGACTTAAGAAAATACTCATACACACGACCGATCAAATCTTTCTCCTCGCCAAAGGTTTTATGTGAAATTTTATTCACCTCGTCAACAACTTTCTTAATGACGTTAGCTTCGAGGTTAATTTGAGTAAACAAACCGATACGGATGCAGCCTTTCAAGGCATCACCACTATTTTCCAATTCCTGAATAGCATCATCCAACGTGGCATTTAATTTTGACGAAGGCTGGTCTATAATCATCGACCATCGTGCTTTTTCAGGTACAAAGGCTATTCCTTTGTAACGACTTGGGCTATTTAAAAATGATTTTATTACTTCTTCATCAGTAATACCATTGTTAAGACATTCTTGCCTCATTTCACTTTGTGTGTTTTCAAACTTCTCGCCAATAAATCGCAAGAATATCAAAGTTAAAAGCAAATCTCTCTTATCATTCAGCGAAGCATTACTTCGTAAATATTCCCTGCAATTAAACAGTATGGATTCTAGGTTTAGCGTGTCGGTTGTTTTCTGTTTTTGGGCCATCTTTTAATACATTTTTTCAATTACTCGTTAATTAATTCTGATACTTTCACCTCTAAAACTTTGGCAATACTCAATAAAGTATCAATACTCGGATTTGTCTGATTGTTACACCAATATGACACACTCACTTTACTCACACCAAGCCATTCGGCTAAGTCCTTCTGTTGAATGTGTTTTTCCTTTAAAACCTCATCTATTCTGAGTACTTTTTTCATCTGAATTCTATATTATAGGATAGATGCTCAAGTTAAGCAATATTTGATTTCACTGATTATCTTTATTTATAATTTGTTTGACAATTGAGGACAATTTCTCCAGACTTTTATAAGGAATTGCAATTTTTTGATTAAATTCAATTTCTCTCTAAAGCTAATTCTTGATATCACATCCCAATCCCACAAATTCAGGAAGTATAATTTAGGTACAAAATTCAATCTAGTTTAGGGGGATTTTCTCAATAAATCTTAATATGGAACATAAAAAACGACTTTTCACTATTAAAAGAAAAGACATTAAAGTAACTATTGATCTCGGATTTGATGGGGAGAACCTAAAATTGGATGGATATGATGTAGGTAAAATGGTAAGTGAAATATTTGGAGATTCTGATTATGAATACTCTATTACAATTAGTTCTGAGAATTTACCCAAACTATACGAAATTAATAAGGTTGAAATTGGAAATAAAAAGGAACTAATTAAAACATTATCTGTTTTTTTATCAGACAATAAAGCATACACTTTATTTCAAGACTATTTGAAGGATAATGATATTGAATTTACATCTTATACATACAATTAATGAGTACACTAAACCTAGCAATTGAAATTGCAACCAAAGCCCACGAGGGAGCCACTGATAAATACGGGACACCATATATCAACCACGTAACTAGGGTTATGAATTTGGGTAAAACGGATAATGAGAAAATAGTCGGTGTTTTACATGATGTTATTGAAGATACCCATTGGACTTTTGAAGACTTAGAAAAAGAGGGATTCTCCAAAGATGTAATTGATGCATTAAATTGTGTTACAAAAACATCTGAAGACGAGGACTATGAAGAATTCATCAGCAGGGTTAAAATAAACCCCTTGGCTGTCAAAGTAAAACTGAATGACCTAACTGACAACCTTGATATTAAACGTATGCCAGTCGTCTTAGAATCGGATTTGAAACGATTGAACAAATATCTAAAGGCGTATAATGAATTGATTAATCTCTAATCCATGGCCAAGAAAAAAACATACGATATCATTATTGATAATAAACCCAATAGTGATATGTCATCTAAAGAAAGAAGGTTAATGGAACTCATTAATGGTGCTGAACCTAAAGATGAAGCTGAGAAACAAATTGTAAAAGAAATTAAAGAGATTGAAGCTAAAGGTCACGTTGTTTGGATACCTTCAGATTAATTCTATGGTTAAATATCTCCT
>CAMDDG010000066.1 GCA_945890895.1 Chitinophaga pinensis
TTTGGTAAAGATATTAAATTCTACTATGTGCCTGATTTGACGCAAACTACGGTACTGCATTGGAGAGATTCTACGATCACTCCTCTGGATTCATGGTATGATGGTGTAACTAAAAAGAAAATTGCCGCATACCGTTTTGTTCCAAGATGGGCTGGTTTCCATATCATTAGTTTGAGTATGACTTCATCTAATGGTAAATGTGATGCGATTAGTGCGATGCCTGTAATCGTAGGATTTGCAATGTACATGGACAAATTTGCTGACTCTATTGTATGTCAAAAAGAAGGTCAATCATTGCAAATAGCTCCTGACTATCGTTATTTCTCTACTGATCCATTGAATTTTGGTACTTGGGATTGGAATTACTATTGGAATCAGGACCCATTGCAAAACCCAACTCGATATGACTATTGGAAAGATCCCGCTCGTATAGCAGCTCGTATTCAAGGTGATATGAATAAAGAATTCAGAACCAAGTGGGATTGGAGCAAAGAAGATGATGATGTGAATAATCCTAACACTATTTTTGGTGGAGGTGATTACGGCGGAACAGGTTCAGGTACAACCAGCAACCCATGGGTACAATTAGGTGGTGGATCTAGTATCTATTATCAAAATGACTCAGGAGTTTACACCTTTAGGAATATAGCAGGTGACTCGACCGGCTGTTTGGATACCGTATCAAAGCGATTGTTTATTTCTCGTTTGGATGTGAAGTTCGATTTAAGTTTAGAAACTCCAAGTTGTAATACTATTATCGAATTCTATGATTCAACGTTATTGCATGATCCTTGTGCTTGGGCTCTCAAAAATTGTAGTGGTCCAAAACCAATGGCTTGTGACTACACAAATAAATGGTGGATTGATTGGGGAGATGGATTTGATAACTACTATGAGCGTAAATCAATCAATGACGCTGGTTTACCTCCACGTATAGCACATAAATATACCCGTAATGGTTGGTTTAAAATCAGATACGGTGTTAATACCGATCAAGGTTGTGGTGATACCATCGAACGTTGGGTGAAAATCCCAGGACCACGTCCTAAGTTCGAATTCACGACCAAAGCTGGTAATTTTGTGACTATTTGTGCTGGAGATAGTGTAGAATTCAGCAACTTGACCGACTCTGCAACTGGAAATGCACAATGGACTTGGTACTTTGGTGATGGTCGAATAGTAAACGACACCGCTCAACGTAACTTATTCCATCAGTATGAAAAACCAGGTTTGTACGAAATCTATTTGCAACAGTTCGACGATTTGATTATTCCTCCAAATATCAAGCGTACTTGTGATGCAACTTATCCAGATACTTTAGGTAAGCAAGCTAAATTTAAGGTGTTGGTATTGCCAAGAGATTCAGTAAGAGGTTTGATTGTGAAGCCTTCAATTTGTCCTGGTGATAGTAACGTGTTCATTGACAACTCAGATACTATATTAAAAGTGTATAAGTGGAAATTTGAACACTACAGCACTAAGTTAGGCCGTTGGGTAGTAGATACTGTAACTACAAATAGTCAACGCTATGCTACAACCTTCAGTGATCCAGGTACATACCGTGTAACACACTATGCTGACTACGATCCACAACATCCTCGTCCATGGTGTCCAACCGATATGGCTCCTCAAACGTTCTTAGTAGATTCTGTATTCTCTGATTTCGATATTGATTCTGCTAATAAGCCGGATTTCTATTTCACTAGAAAAGATGTGAATGGAACTTCTTGGAGATGGGGCTTCGGACATCAGAACGATATCGTGACTGGATTCCCTAAAGAGTTCATAGAGAATTTAAAGTCAAATGATAAGAAAGTATCTTGGTCTTACGATAGTTCTAATGTTTACTGGGTGTGTTTGATTACTAAGAACTCAACTGGTTGTGAAGATACCTTGTGTAAACCAGTCACAGTTGACTTGTTTGTATACTTAGCAAACGTGTTCACACCTGGTGATGGAAACGGTTTGAATGATGAATACCGCGTGCCAATCCAAGGTCAAGATTTGTTTGAGATTCGTATCTTTAACCGTTGGGGTGAGAGAGTGTTCAGAAGTGAAGATCCTAAGGTTCGTTGGAACGGAAAGATCAACAACGACGGACCTGATGCGCCAAGTGGAACATACTTCTACCAATTGGAGTACCGTTTCAAAGGAAAAGAAAAGATTCACCGTTACAATGGTTCTGTGAATTTGATTCGTCCGAACTAATTTTTGAAACATTCAGTTTAAGTATAAACGAAGAATGGCTACCCGAGGGTAGCCTTTCTTCGTTTTATTGGTTCATATTTCTTTGTGTTAATCTTTATTTTAACTTTAATTTAAAAACGATTTATTCTCAACTTAAACCGGTAATTACCCCATCAACAATATCCATACCCATGGCTGCAGGATCTTTGGGTAAACCCGGCATACGCATGATGTCTCCAGCTACGGCAACGATAAACTCAGCACCCGCATTGATGATTAATTTGTCAATTCGAATAGTGAAATCCTTTTCAACACCCACTTTCTTTGCATTGTCCGAAAATGAATATTGAGTTTTTGCAATGCATACAGGCCATTCGTTTCCACCTAACGCAATAATTTGTTTAAGCGTAGATCTCGCTGAATCTCCCAGCACCACATTTTTACCTCCATAAACCTTCTGAACGATCTTTTCTAGTTTGGTTTCTACTGAATCAGCAAGGTCGTATGTGTGTTGTATGGCCTTAGAAGGTCGATTTTCGACGATTTCAACCACTTTCTTGGCTAATTCGACTGCTCCGTCGCCTCCATATGCAAAACCCGTATTACGGGCAAAAGAAGCGCCTAGTTGATTGCAGTAATCTTCTATTGCTTGTAATTCTTCTTCGGTATCGAAATGGAATTGATTTAAAGCCACTACAACGGTTTGTCCCAAGTTTTGTAAATTTTGAATATGTCGTTCTAAATTGGCTAAACCCAATTTTAAACCTTCCAAATCGGGCTTTTTAATATCAGCTTCTGCTACGAACCCATGTAATTTTAAACTTTGTGTTGTAGTAACAAGCACTGTTGCTTTGGGTTGGATTCCCGCTGCACGACATTTGATATTTAGAAATTTCTCGGCTCCCAAATCACTGCCAAATCCCGCTTCAGTCACTGCATATTCAGCATGCTGTAATGCGGCGTATGTGGCCATAATGGAATTGCAACCATGAGCAATATTGGCAAATGGTCCGCCGTGTATGAATGCAGCTCCACCTTCCAAAGTTTGTACCAAGTTGGGATTGATAGCATCCTTCAATAATATGGTTAAAGCACCTACTGCTCCTAAGTCACTAACTCGGAAGGCGTTTCCTTCGTACGTATATCCCAAAAGAATCTGACCCAAACGACGTTTTAAATCCTCAATTGAAGTAGATAAACACAAGATCGCCATGATTTCAGATGCGGGTGTGATGTCGAAGCCCGTTTCTTGGGGAATTCCGTTCGTGCTTCCCCCGAGACCCGAAAGAATATTGCGCAGAGAACGATCGTTCACGTCGAGCACACGACGCCACAATACGCTTTTCAATTGCGTGGGTTTGCCCTTGTGATTGTATTGATAGTTGTCGATCAAAGCGGCCAACGTATTGTTAGCAGAAGTGATGGCGTGGAAATCTCCAGTGAAGTGCAAATTGATGTCTTCCATAGGTAGCACTTGGGAATATCCACCGCCTGCTGCGCCGCCTTTCATCCCAAAACAAGGGCCTAATGATGGCTCTCTCAACGCCACAATGGCTTTTTTACCTAGCTTTTGAAGACCCTGAGTAAGCGCCACAGAAGTAGTTGTTTTGCCGCTTCCCGACTTATTCGGCGTGGTAGCTGTAACCAGAATCAGGTTGGATTGTTGAATGCGGTTTAGGTCCGCTTTGAAGTCAATTTTGGCTTTGTATTTGCCGTAAGGTTCAAGGCTGTGCTCTGCAACGCCAATCTCTTGAGCAACGGTTGCAATGGGCTTAAGTTGAGCCTGCTGCGCAATTTCGATATCGCTTAACATTTCGTGAAAATAGCATATTTAACCATAAATCAATGGAAATTTATGCACCGTAATATTTTTTATTCAATGGTGGTCGATTTTTTGACGTGGCGCGGGGAACTCGATGTATTTTTGCAACATGGAATGGAATGATACCATCGTTGCTTTGGCCACCCCAGCTGGGGCAGGAGCCATTGGCGTGATTCGGGTTTCGGGGGATGCGACATTCGACATCGTTTCGAAATTGTTGAAAACGCCCATTGACGCGGTGCGTTCACATTCCGTATGCTTGCGCGAACTGCACGATCAAGAAGGCCTCATCGACGAAGCACTTCTTACCTTGTTTCGCGGTGCTAAATCCTATACCGGGCAACCCACCATTGAAATTGCTATTCACGGTAGCGATTACATCTCACAACGTTTGTTAAAGGCACTCTTGGAATCAGGAGCACGAATGGCGGAACCCGGAGAATTTACTCAACGCGCTTTTTTGAATGGTAAACTCGACTTAGCTCAAGCCGAAGCCGTTGCCGATATCATTGCCTCGGAACACAAATTTGCCCACTCGCAAGCCATGAACCAACTTCGTGGGGGATTTTCGAACGATATCCGCGATCTGCGTGAAAAGCTCTTGCATTTTACTGCACTTATTGAATTGGAATTGGACTTTGGCGAAGAAGATGTAGAATTCGCCAGCAGAGCTGATTTGACGCGACTGGTTACAGATATTCAGTCGCGAGTGAATGAACTACGCGATTCATTTTCGTTGGGAAATGCCTTGAAAAAGGGTTTTGCTTTGGTTTTAGCAGGACGTCCCAACGCGGGAAAAAGTACCCTGTTTAATGCCTTCCTCAACGAAGACAAGGCCATTGTGAGCGACATTGCCGGTACCACCCGCGATGCCATTGAGGATTTTGTTCACTTTGGAGATTTAAAAGTTCGTTTGGTTGACACGGCAGGTATTCGTGAAGCCACCGATGTTATCGAACGCGAAGGCATCCACCGAACCTTCCGACATGTAGAAGCATCCGGTGCTACCTTATACGTAATGGATGCTGCAAGCATTTCGTTGGAAGAATTGCGCACGGATTTGGAACTGTTGTCGAGCAAAACCAAGCGTTTGTGGTTGGTAGCGAATAAGGCGGACTTGGTTTCGGGGGATGGAAAACTGGCCGATTTGAAGCAGGTTGCCGAGGAGGTGTTGGGTGGAGAATCATCAGCAAGAGAAGTTGCCGAGATGCGAGTTTCTAGTGTGAATGATTCCGGGGTCGAAGTTCAACCGGAAGGAAGCGGGAAAGTCGAATTCGTATTTGAAACCGTGGTAGCGAAGGACCGGGAATCGGTTCGCAAATTGGTGGGAGTGTTAAGCGGAATTTTTCAGGAGCAATTGTCGCAATTCCAGGGACAAACGGTAGTTACAAACGCTCGTCACGCGCAAGCCTTGGAAATCTGTTCTGAGGAGTTGACGTTGATCTTAAACGGCATTTCTCAGGGCTTAACGGGAGATTTATTGTCGTTCCACTTACGCAGCGGCATTGCCGCTTTGGCGGCAATAACTGGTGAGATAGATAACGAAGAGGTGCTAGGGCATATTTTTAGTAAGTTTTGTATTGGGAAATAATCGCCGATAATTGAGCGCAGAGCAAATTGCAGAGCGTACAGGTCTGTGCAGAAAGACCATTTATAATATCGAGAAAGGTAGTCCTTCTGTTGCCATTGGGAGTTACTTGCAAGTATTTTTTGTATTAGGATTAGAGAAAGATTTAACCACGGTTGCAGCGGCTGATCCATTGGTTAGAAAATTGCAGGATGCAGGAATCATCACTAAAAAACGTGCACCCAAACAAATTAAAAAGTTGTGAAATTTCTAACGGGCGTGTCGTTTCCAAGAAATTTGGAAACAGCAAAATTGATATAGAGCAAACGAAGCGAGTGTTTCGGATGGTGGTTAATGGGTAGTTGTTTGTTGCTCGAATGACTTCTGAAAATCCACTACAGGCAAGGGCTTGCGTGTTTTTCTTTTCTTATGAATTCATATTTCGGGAAGTAGATTAGAATCAATTGCCGAGGAATGCTCGGAAGTTGGTTGTCAGTTATTCGAAATTTTCGATAAACTCAGTTGTTGCCATTTTGGAAATATCTGAGTTTAGGATGCTTTTAATTACAAATCCTTTTTAATAATTGATCTCAGAAGCTTTTTGAGTGTTTGTTTTGTTTCTCCGATTCCATACTGTTGTGTTGCCTTCATCAATAAGTCTGAATTGTAATTCAATATGTTCGTTTTTAGTTTGTCAAGCAATTGAGTATTGTCCTCAGCTAATCTATCTAGATTGTTTAATAACTCTACAAGTAGGTATTCTTTTGTAATGTTTTTTGGGAAGGCTGCTTTCAATCTGAATTCGAATTTTCTGTTATTAAATTCAACTTCCCCCTTACGTTTGTGATTATAAACCCAATTGCTGTTATATAATTGAGTCAATCCAAGTCCTAAGGCGTTGAACATATTTGGTGATATAATAAGAAAGTTATCATCCTTCAAAAAACGTTCAACTATTATGTGATCATCAGGTGGGACAACACCAAATTTGGATTGTTTTGGTGCGTAATACAAACCCTGGTTCAATTTTACCAACGTTCCGTCTTTGGTTAGTTGAGCCAAATGCCTATCTATGGCTGTGGAGTAATATTCCAGGTCAGAACGGCGATATACTTCACCCTGCTTGATATGTTGACGGAGTAAATCCATTTCTCTTTGGCAAAGGTACATAGGTTTTTATTTTGCATGATAAAATTAGTAAAATTCATGCGAAAATCATATATGTTGCTCATATTCAATGATTAAATTTTATTTTTTGAATTATTCGATGTGGTTGCTAAGTATTATTTGCGAATATTTGCGTATCATACCGTATTAAAAATTATTTTGTGATTCAGTGTCGTGTTCGTATATTTGCGTATCATACCGTATCAAAAGTGTAAATTATGGCAATAATAAATACAGTGAATTTAGATTTGAACTTTGAATTAATCAATAAGTTAAGTTCAATTGATCGCTTTAGCGGCGAATGGTCAAATATTGAAAGACGTGAAGGAATTCATACATTAAAGCAACTTAAATCAATTGCAACAGTTCAAAGTGTTGGTGCTTCAACACGAATTGAGGGCGCGAAATTGACCAACGATGAAATTCAGGTTTTACTTTTTGAAAAATTAACAATAGACAAGCTTGAAGAACGTGATCAACAAGAAGTAGTTGGGTATTTTCAAGCATTAGATACAATTTCTGAGTCATTTGCCGATATTCGTGTTTCTGAAGGAGATGTGAAAAACCTTCATAAAATCCTAATGAAACACAGTGAAAAAGATGAATGGCATAGAGGAGAATACAAGCAACATCCCAACTCTGTTGATGCACATTATCCAGATGGTAGAACGGTAACAATTTTCAATACTACAAAGCCAGGTCAGGATACGGAAATAGCAATGCGATCCTTGTTTGAATGGTATCAAAACGATAAGTCTACTCCTGCAATTATAAAAGTTGCAGTTTTTGTTTATGAGTTCTTAAGTATTCACCCTTTTCAAGATGGCAATGGAAGATTAAGTCGTTTGTTAGGGACATTGTTGCTCCTTAAACAAGGCTATCCGTGGATTCAGTTCGTGAGTTTTGAGCACGAAATAGAAAATAGAAAAACGGAATATTACAAGGTGCTAATGGATTGTCAACAAAATAGGCCAGGTGAAAGTGTTGATTTATGGCTTGATTTCTTTCTAGATTGTTTAAGCAATATACAAGACAAGCTTATGCAGAAATTAGAAACCCAACAATCTAAGATGACTTTAAATCCGCGTGAGAAAAAAATATTTCAATTTATTGAAGCCTATCCAGGTGTAAAGTCAAGCGAAATTGCATCTAAGTTGAATATCCCATTGCCATCTGTAAAACGAATATTATCCGAAATGATTGCAGACAAAATAATTTCAAAAAATGGTACTGGGACAGGAACGAATTATACAGCTGAAAGAACTGTAAAAGTCAAAACTAATTTAATGATGAAATTTTCGAATGAAGAAACTGAAAAAGTGTTTGAGCTTTCGAATAAGCATGCATTTATTGAAATAAAGAAAATAATTCTAACTCCAAAGTTTGACTGGAAAATTCCAGATGAATGGGCAAAATATCTAAGCCTCCAAAATCCAATAATAACAATTGAAGCTAAGACAATGTCAGGAAGCTCCTACAGTCAAAGCTTTAATGTTCAGGCTTTCAATTCACCATTTTATTTTCAGCCAGTTTTTGAAATTCATAGTGGATTACAAATTCCTGCGAGTTTGATTAGTGAAATTCTAAAAGAAAATGAATACCCTATAGATGTGAAAATTAAATTGTCCTGGGAAGGAAATGATTTTTCATTCGACATGCAGCTTGTGTATGATATTTCAGAAGGGTAATCAAGTTGATAAATAATAAACTTACTGCTAAGTTAAATGAATAATTGACTATTAGATCACCACTTTTGTCAAACATTTGTCACACGAGAAGGAAATGATGTAATTATTGCCTAAAGTGCCTATGCGTATTTTAATAAGTCCAAATTATTTTATCTTTTTTTATTCGTCCTATTTTATGAAAATTGTTATCAATAGTCATTGAATTTTTATTTGTTATAATCCACTTCTGGACAAATACCTCTTTCTTCGGAATAATCATTTTGTTGTCTAAGACATGTGGTCTTAAAACTATATTGTAACCTATATTGCCTTGAACAGTAGGGTATATCAGTCCATCAATGTTCGGAAATTGTAAAGTGAAGTAATTTGCAATGGCGCTGCAAACAACATATACACTGTAGTTATTCTTTGCATTTTTTTCAAAGAAATGCGAAGTCAATGAATAAAAATTACAGTATGTTTCATGTGTCGATTCGGGTTTTGTTTTTACAAAATCAATGCAGTCATTTCTAATTGCAAGACCATTTACAAATTCTCGATTTGACGGAGCAATTGCAAGAATTAAAATATCTAAGTCTGTTTTTATCTCCCACTCGGAATAGGTCGCAAGTCTTTCATGTCCAATGTCATTTTTTAACAAGTAGTCATGAAGTAACTCAAGGTCACAAATTGACGAAAACTCGGAGCAATAAAACATTGATTGACCAGGTCTATTAACACGGCCAAAGCTACAAACACACTTTTGAGGAGCGTAATGCAACTCTTCAATGTTTTCAAATATTTCATCTTTCACGTTATTAAGTCTAACACGATGTAGAGTAAGATTATTAAGATTAATAAATATTCCATTGAAATTCACACTCTGCAATTCTATCAATGTCTTTTCATACAAAAGGTCGTGATTGTTCTCATGATACAAAGTCATGAGGTTTTCAATTCTGTTACAAATATTTTTTATTTCACTGGTCATTTTGTTTTTGACGGATTATTTTCGATCTGATAAAGTTTATATACCTATGAAGCTCTAATTTTGTAAGTAATCAGGCTACAAACAAGACCATGTATGTCACTGTAATTATTGTATCAGTTGAGTTAATTCGTTTTTGTATTTTTTAAATAAGTTTTCTGTCTTTTTGTTGCAGTCTGAAAGTAATAGTCCTTTTAAAACCACTTCTGCTGTTTTTTTAAAGTGTCGTAACGAATTGGCATTGAAGTTATTTCTTATATTATTAAGTTGTATTAAATAGTCGTAAGTGCAACTTGACATTGCTGATTCTGTCCATATAAGTTCATATGCATTTATTGGGCAATTTTCTTCATTCATCTCAATTTTTTCGAGGTATAAATAAATAGGTATATTGAGATATATGTATTCCTGAATATAACATTCGTAACCATTTCTTGAGTGTTTATTTAGTGTTAAGTCTTTTATAACTTCATCTGAGATTATTAATCTCATTCCTGAAAGTTTAGTTTTTTCGGAAATCCAATATGCTCTGGCTACACCTAGTCCAACAGGGTTTGTTTCATCTTGGTTATTTACAATTGCCCCCAAGTCTTTAAATCGCACTGTCCAATCTTTAACAATACCACCTCTAATTAGCGGCGTATATTCGCTATCTGGCAAGTTTGAATAAAAGCCAAAGGTGTCATTGAAAATCCCTTGACAAGAATATAATAAAGCTAAAAGGTTAGTACTTTCTAGATAAAAACAGTCGCTAAATGATTTTATGAAAATCTTATCCGTGATTACAGCGTTGATTTCATTGATTTTAATCATTAAGCTTGATGCAAGATTTGTATAAATACTATTAAGCGTTTGTATCTTTTGTTCTATTGTTTTAGTTGGGTCTTTTACTAGTTCTCCGTAACCAAGAACATCAATAAAAACACAATATTTCAAATGTTCCATTAATCTATCTATTAGCTTTGAATTTCACTTTTTATCTGTTAGCTTTTCTATAAAAACAGAACAATATGCCTGTCTAATATCCGTAACAATAATATACCTTAACACTCTAATTATATAGCAGTAGTTATACCCCATTTTTGGGTGAACTTTCTGAATGGTAGATTATTTAATTTAACGGCATTCTACCATTCCTCACCTGTTTCTTCCATTTTCGCTAAGTGCCCCATCATAATTTGAACGTCTTCACGTAAGGTTCTGATTACTGGAGCAGGAGGAATATACATTAATCCCTTCACCTGGTTAATGGCAAAGTAGTTTCGTTTTTGGATACGAGTTGGAGTGAGCTTGCCTGCCTTGATATAATTATCCATGGTTCTGCGACTAACTCGAAGAATCGCCATTACATCATAAGTATCAACCCATTTGGTTGTAAAATCATCGACAGGATTTTTTAGACTGCCCATTTCGGACTGCAAATTTATAATCATGGATTTCATTTCCATGAACTGCTCCATGAGCATTTCGTTGGTGATTTTTTCGTAGTATTTGCTTCCATAGATGACTAAATTAAAATCATTTTTTCGAAAGAAAAAGGGGCTGGACAATTTGATACACTTTGAAGCGGAAGTTTAGACTACGATAGACTGTTATAGACAAAAAACATGAAAAATATTTTTTGAAAGACCCATTTCCCAATGTTCATTTATTCAAATATTCAGTGTTCATCGAGGTGTGTTTTGAATAGATAAGTGAAAGTAAAAAACGATAAATTTCAAAAAGTAAAAACATGCTAGGAAATTGTTCCAGTGCTAGTCTGGCAGATATCGTTACGCGCATTGGCGAAGGTGGCGATTAAGAGGCAAAGAACTGTTTGCCAGCACTACACTTGATACATAGCAGAAATGTTTAATTAAACACGTCACCCGCCATTGAGCCAAACGCCTGTTAGCGGCTGGTTTACTTGTCTGTAATGCTGTCATATTTTTAATTGTGTTCGTAAACTTATCATTTCATGTTTTGCTTCATTTTTTGACATCCCTTTTTCAACATAGTCTTTTATGCAAGTATTGACATAGCGTTTATGTTTTTTATAAGTTCCTTCTCTGTCAGTGGGAAATGTTGAATGCTTATTTAACTCTATAAGTGTTCTATCATAGAAAGACTGCGGGAGAAAGAATTTTAACTTTTGCAGACTGTCTTTGTAGTATTGTTTGTCTGCTCGATTTGTAATACCGATTAATTTAATTCCTTCCGAATTGGTTTGCTTGTCAAAAAGACACACTTCATTAAAGCTGTTATTCTCAACTGATGTAAACCAACCTAAAATCTGATAGTCGTCAAAGAGTTTACGCACGAATTTGTTCCGTCTATTGATGTCCCGAATCTTAATATCAAGGTCAATAAAGTTTGGGTCCCATTCCAAAGGAAATAAGGAGTTGAATAGTGCAGGTAGAGCAGAAATTCCAATGGTCGTGTACGTAACGTACTCTACTGCAA
>CAMDDG010000067.1 GCA_945890895.1 Chitinophaga pinensis
CTCTTTTTTTTCTTAATTCCATATTTTGAGAGGCACTCTGTTAGAAAACAGTTTACAAAATTAACGAAAAAAAATCGGTTTTTCAAAACAATAATCCCGCCTTGTGCCTTTATTTGCAAGTGTTTACACGGAATGAGAGTATTTTACACAGCCAATGGCGTATATAATTATTGCAAGGAATACCGGCAAAACGTCGGTTTTGTGCCCACAATGGGCGCTTTACACGATGGACATTTGGAGTTAGTTCGAACTGCAAAATCTCAAAAAAAAGTGGTTGTGGTTAGTGTTTTTGTGAATCCAAAGCAATTTAATAATCCTGAAGATTTAAAAAAATACCCAAGAACCATCTCCAACGATCTTCGCTTACTGAGTGAAACTGGTGTTGATGCTGTTTTTGTGCCCAGCGTAAGTGAAATTTATCCTGAATTGAATAATATTAAGAGTAATTTTCAGTCAAATGAATCCATCTTGAAGGGAATCGATGGAATTTGGGAGGGGGAATTTAGACCGGGTCACTTTTCAGGAGTAGTTGATGTTGTAAGGCAATTGTTTGAAATAGTTCAGCCCAATAGCGTTTATTTTGGTGAAAAAGACCTACAGCAATGTTTAGTTATTCACCGACTAATACAACAGGAATTTCCTCAAATTCAAATGAATTATGTTCCAACAAAAAGAGAGAACTCGGGTTTAGCCATGAGCTCAAGGAATCTTCGTTTGTCGGAAAACGCTCTAATACAAGCTTCACAAATTTTTAAGGAACTTACTTTCATCAAGGAACAAATACATTCGGAGTGGAATAATCGGTTGCTATCCAATTTGAATGATCCTCAAAATGAAAAATTGGAAATCAAGGATTTTGCTCATTTAAATATAACTCAAGTTTGGATAGAAAAGTCTAAATCGAGGTTGAGTCAGGTAGGCATTTCTTGCGAATATTTAAATTTGATTTTACTTCCATCAATGATAGAAATAAATGATTTTAAATATTTAACTGGAAATGATATAGAAAAACCAATAAAATTAGCAATTATTTTTTCTGGATATTTAGAAGAAGTACGATTGATAGATAATTTAACGTTTGAGTTGAATTGAAATCAGGGAATTGAACAGTTTTTATGCAGCTTAAAGCATTCTAATCTAATCCAATTAAATTACTTTTGGATGTACTCAAAACCGTTATTATCTATATAGAAGCGATTTCCAAATCGTTCAACGATTGCCGTTTCATCATAGAAATCTGAAGCCGATTCGTATTGATGTGGTATTACAGTTTGTCCATTTGGTTTAATATACCCAAATAATCCATTGATTTCTGTCTTAGCAAATTGATTTTTAAAACTATAAGCATTGGTAAATTGAGGATTGATGGACATTACTCCATTTTCATTCACATAACCAAATAGGCCTTCTTTATAACAAGGTGCCAATCCTTCGCTAAAGGATAGAATCTCTAGGTCTTTCACCTCAATTTTAGGCATACCTGTTTTGTCTATAAACTGTGTTTTACCACGGGATTCAGTTTTAGCTAATCCGGAAGAATAAGATAAAGCTTGGTCAAAAGTGGCTGGAATTTTTAGTTCAAATCTATCATCAATATATCCCCAGAAATCATTGATTTTAACAGCAGCTAAACCTTCTGAAAAACTTTGAGTGGCTTCAAAACGAGTGGGAAGGAAAACTTGAGCTTCGCCAAGAGTATTAATGTAACCCCAATTTCCACCTTTTTTTATGGCAGCAACTCCTTCTTTGAACTCGGTTGCATCATCGTAGGCATTAGCGATTATCCATTTTCCCTTGGAATCAATAAAACCCCATTTATCTGCTAATTTCACGGCACACATCCCTTCAGAAAATCGATTGGTTTTATCAAAGTTAGGGTTGATTATTGTTTTTCCCGTTGAATCCAGAAATCCCCATTTCCCTTGAGATTTAAATGCGCATAAACCGGAACTGAACGTTTCTATGGATTCGTATTTGGGTTCTACAATGAATTTTCCATTCCGGTCGATTATGCCATATTTTCCACCTACTTGAACCCAAGCCTTGCGTTCAACAAAATCCCCAACAAACTCAAATTTTGCACTTATAATCCATTCTCCCGTGGTATCGATGTATCCCCAGTTGCCATTTTCATCCATTGTTGCTGCCCGGAAATCTCTAAAGTTTCGAGCTCTATTGAAAACGGGGGGCAGTTTAAAATTGCCGGAAAGATCAATAAATCCGTATTTACCATCTACTTTTACACAAGCCAAATTGTTTGAAAAATCAGTAGCTTCTTCAAATGTATTGGAAATTAGAGGATTGCCTTTTTCGTCTAAATAACCAAAAAATTGGTCCTTTTCATAAAGCCTTCGATTGTTTTTCAAAAAGAACAGCTGGTCGTAATTAGGTAATATCGACCAACCTCCAGTGTGGTCCATAACCCCCATGTGATTTTGATCTCTAACAATAATTTCGGAGCTATCAATATGTAAAATATAGTCAAATTCGGGATATACATAGAAGTTGCCCCGTTTATCAATTGCACCATATTTCCCGCTGTAACTAACAATGGCAAAACCTTGATTGTATCGGTTCGCCATATTGTAAATAGTAGAAACAGAATTCGATAAATTGCCAAATTGATCTTCTAAACCAGCACCACCCAGCAATTCAATGGATTTCATTTGTTTTGAAAAACGGCCGCAATTATCATAAATGAAAGGCACCACTGGAATTCCTCGATTATTGATAATTCCGTATTTCCCTTTACGAATTCCTTTAGCAAATCCATCTTCAAAGTCTGAAGCTTCATCTTGAACAAACGCAATAACTACTTCACCTTTTGTGTTTATAAACCCATATTTTCCACCGGATTTCACATTGGCCAAACCGTATTTAAAATTGGAAATATCTTCATAAACGGCGGGAATGATAAATTCACCTTGTGTATTGATAATACCCATTTTGCCAGAAATTTCAACGAATGCAGAATTGTTTTCAAAGTTTCCAGCAAAATCAAATTTTGTAGGTATAACTAATTCTGAAAAACGATTAATGTATCCCCATTTCTCATTGACTTTAACCGGAGCCAATTCTTCAGTAAATTCACCAGCTTGAATGTATTGTGGTACAAATGTGTTATTTCCATATTTATCTACATATCCCCACTTGTTATTAAGCTTAACATTTAGTTGGTTTTCAGAAACGTATCCGGCATCTTCAAACCGAGGACCCAGAATATATTTACCCGTAGAGTCAATTAATCCCCATAGTTTGTCCACTTTAACCGCAGAAACACCGTCTTTAAATATGCCTAATTCATCAAAAATAAATCCGGTGATTGGTTGATTGTAAATTGTAACAAATGCCCATTTACCATTCTTAAAAACAGATACTAATTTTTGAGAAACGGCTCCCATTTTCTCGTATTGGGGATGGATAATTTCCTTGCCAAAGAAACTGAAAATACCCCAACCCGTACTGGTTTTACCTACAAAAAATTCGGGATAAATTTCAGCTATCTCTAAGAAAGTAGGATTGATTTTGAATTTCCCTGATGTATCAATAATGCCAAAGTATTGACCTTGTTTAGCAATGGCTAATCCATTGTTTTTAAATCCACTACACCAACTAAAACGGTATTTTGATGATGAAAGTCCTTTCGTGTTAATGATAAAAAATGAGTCCAGTTTTCTTACCGTTGCGTACCCAAGTTTAAAGTCAGAAGCATCGTCGAAACGAAAAGGGATTTCTGTTGAACCGTTCAAAGAGATATAGCCCCATTTGCCATTTTTTTGAACAGCAATTAATCCTTCGCTAAATTCACCTGCATTTTCATAATCAAATGAAGTGACTTCCTTCCCTTGATAATCAATGAAACCATAATATCCACCAGATTCTACCTTTGCCAAACCATCTTTAAAATCAAAAGCATTGGTAAATTGAGGATTAATGATCATTTCATCTCGGAAATTGACATATCCCCAGAGTCCATCTTTTTTTACTTTTGCCATGCCTTCGGAGAAATTACCGGCATATTCATATTGAAATTCTATTTTTTTGATTTGGTTACCGTTTTTGTCTATAAAGTCGAAGGAACCACCAATTTCAATTTTTGCAATTCCATTTCGAAACATCCCAGCAGAATTGAATTTTGGCTGAATGGCAAATTCTCCTTGAGTGTTGATGTATCCCCAAAGATTGTTTTTCTTTACGGCAGCCAAGCCTTCAGAAAAAACACCCTGTTCATCAAATCGCTCATTAAAAAGTAATTCACCTTTTGTGTTAATAGCTGCCCAATCACCATCAATTCGAACCCAACCTATTCCATTGAAAAATTGAACGGCCAATTCAAACTGTGGGTCAATGGCCCATTTGCCGTTTTTGTTAATATATCCCCAGTTATCTTCGAATTTTACGGCTGATAATCCTTCTTTGAAGTCCTCAGCTATGTCGTAAATTGCAGGAATTTGAAGATGGCCCGATTTACTAATATATCCATACTTTCCATTTACCGCTACTAATGCCAAATCCTCAAAAAACGGATGTGCCTCATCGTAGATGAAAGGAATAACTACTTTTCCTTCATTGTTTAGAAAGCCCCACTTTTCTCCTTTTTGAACATTTATTAATTCTATGTTTTCGTTGGATTCAAATTTGAATTTTCTTCCGGAACTTGGGAACATGGACCCATCTTTGCCAATAAATCCCCATTTTCCACCACTTTTAACGTTTGCAAACCCCGAGGTAAAATCTCCTGCATCGTCGTAAACGGCATCAATAACTAGTTTGCCGGTAAGATTAATATATCCCCATTTGTTCCCTATTTTAACAGCGGCCAATCCGTCGTTAAAATCTCCTACTTGAGAGAATTTTTCCTCTACAATTACATTGCCTTTGGTATCAATAAATCCCCACTTATTTTTAGAAGAAACTTTGGCCCTTCCAAAATTAAAATCACCAGCATTGTTGTATTTAGGAGGTATAATAATGGTTCCTTTTACATCGATGTATCCAGTTAAACCTTGTTTTTCGAATCGCGCTAGTCCATCGTGAAATCGATCAATCCAATCGTATTCATTGGTTGTAATTGGAACAGTGCTTCCCTTTTTTACTAAAGTATATTGCTTATTTGCTTTAAGAAAAGGTATAGGTAAATCTAAATTATTGTTTGACTGGGAATAAGTTAAGTTTATAAATAAATTGTAAATAACAAATGTTATTATTGCAATAGAGTTTTTGAAATTCAAAGAAGGATACAAGTTCATTTGTTAAGAATAGTTGTTGTACAACAATGCTTACAAAGTTACGAATTTCAATCTACCTAATGAAATCTCTAGACAGTACGGTTTTATTTGTTTTTTGAATCCATGAATATAGTTACCGGGCCATCGCAAGTCATTGAAATTTGCATATCTTCTCCAAAAATCCCTGTTTCTACAGGGATCAAAGTGCTTTCTTTGGTTTTTTGAATGAAATATTCATATAAAGGGATGGCTTTTTCCGGTCTGGCTGCTTGAATAAATGAAGGGCGATTGCCTTTTGCCGTCAACGCATGCAAAGTAAATTGACTAACCAATAATAGTCCACCTTGAACATCCTCAACCGATATATTCATTTTGCCTTCAGAATCAGAGAAAATCCTCATATTGATCAACTTTCCAACCAGATAATTGACATCTTCATGTGTATCGGAGTCTTCTATTCCAATTAAAACTAGCAGTCCTTTTTCTATTTGACCAACAGTTAATTGGTTTACATCTACTTGCGCGTTTCTTACTCTTTGTATTATCAATCGCATTGTTTAACTTTGATTTTATCCTGTGCAAATTAAATATAAACAAATACCTCTATGCATAGAAAATTAATAATTTCAGAATTGAAAAAAATAGTTTGGATGATCCTTTTTATTGGGATCAATATTGATATTTATGGTCAACAAAATTTTGCGATGTCTTACGTGAATAAAAAAGATACCACATACTTTTATTTGCATAATAATACGACGGATACCATAAATGGTGTTGCAATCAATGCTACATGGTTTCATATGGGTGAAGGATTGCTATTCTGGCCTGAAGATATGTTAACTGGGTTATCTGTATATAAAACTCAGGGTAATTACATAGCCTCAAATTTGCAATTTAAATTCAAGAGTTATCAAAGAATGAGCTTTGATTTTTTTGTTCCTCATGGTGATAGTCAACTCTTTGCAAAAGTGGTGAATTATGTTTCAACGAGTGATACCATTATGTGTGCTAATTTACAATTGTGGTATTTAGATGATATGGATAGTTTACACAATGAACGCGTTTTACCCACCAATTCGAAACCAAATGATTGTGCATTTGAGCAGTACTACTTAGTAAGTAATTTAGGTAAAAGCGATGGGATAAAACTTGGAAGTGCAGCCAATTATACATTACATCGTTCCAATCAATGTACTGTGGGTTTGGCAATAGTAGTAATTGACAGAAATACCTTAATGCCTACACCTGTTAATGGAATTACTCCCAATTGCGAAGACGGGAGAAAATGGACCACATTTGGTTATCCTACTAACGAGCAAGTCTTTTATTATTTTAACATGAATGACACCAGTTCCATTTCGCAAATTATTGAGTTGATTGAGGCAATACCTGCGGGCGATCATGTATTTATATCCACGCTTGGTACAACAGAAACGGATTTTCAGTCAACTAGAATTAAAAATGCCTTAAAATTAATTGGCGCCAAAGGAAATGAAACCAGATACAATTTACATTCATACAAAACATATTGCGCTTTCGGTTCTAAAGGTGCAGCTGCAGGAAGTTTTTATGGACAAGGTATTCAGCCCCTTCAATCCAGCGATTATACGCTGAGGGAATATGTGTTTTTTCCAGGTAGCTATTACGACAGTTCAAGCGCGTTTTCCACCTGTTATGAAAAAGGGATTTCTATAATCATGCCTGAACAGCCAAAACAGAATTCTTTGCAAACAATTAAAAAATCTTCCAGTTGGTTTATTTATCCCAATCCAATAAACAATTCCAACACCTTAAAATTGAAAGTTATAGATAATTACAATACATGGATATTCAATGATTTCAATATATCCGTTTATAATTCAATTGGTAGGAGTATACCTATTGAATGGGAAATTCTAGACAAGAAGTATATTCAGGTTTCACTTCAGAACCTAAATCCTGGAATCTATTTTTTAAAATTGAACAATGAATCACAGAAATTTCTGGTGAATTGATTTAGTCAAAAATAAAATACGTACCACTACCACCAACCAATGTAGTCAAATAGTTCCAACCGCTGACCATACAATTTATTGGTGAACTGAGCAATTTCATGAGCTCCTATGATGCTGTTGGTCAATACAATTAATGATTGTCCTCGTTCCACGTCGATCAGTAAAATATGATTATAACACCAATTACATCCCCATTGAAAGAGAATGGGTCTTCCCAAACTTTCATCCAAACCAATACCTTCCAACCACGACAAGTTTTGAAAACCACAGATTGGAACAGCATTGGAATTCCGGTTTATTCTCGGATGATTTCCAATTTTATAATCCCGATTCAATTTGCTAAAATTTTGTTGATTAACGAGTTTCGTTCCCCATTCAAATTGTAATTTTGAGAATAGTTGTGCATTATTATAGTTTAGATACAAACTACCATTTGGAAATGCCGTATCTGCCTTTTCAATTTTCCTAAAAAATGTGTCCTTTCGTATAAATCCATCCACACCCTTAAATGATGGTTTCCAAACAAAAGGAAATTCCTGATCAACATCTTTTTCAAACGAATTTCCTACGATTTCTCGATACAACACACCGGCTTTTAAATAACCCGAATCGGAATAATGAAATTTACATTTAGAATTATTTTCGAATCCAGAGATATGTTGAAGCAATGATAAATAATAACGCTTAAGTTTTTGGTCTTTTATTTGAGGGATGGCATAGCGGTAAGATGTCAAGGCAAACATCGATTTACTTAAACTTGCAGCTTCAAAGTAATCGGTTTTTGTACAATTGTATAGACTGGAGTAGTCAAATGAATTGGGAGTGTGATTCCAATAATTTCGTAAATGTATGATATATGAATTGGACTCTTTAAATGACTCTGATTCCCATTTTTTTAATGAGTCAGGTGCAATGGAACGATAAAATGAACCATTCAAACGCGCCATTACCGTTTGTTTATTTGAAGCCTCGCTGAAAAAATATCCCCCGAAAAAGGCCATAAAAAGCACATTTAAAATGCTGATAATAAATGGTATAAATGCTTTTGTGACTTTTGTCATACAGGAGGGAAAAGGTGACATTCGTCACGTTTTTTACAATTATCGACTTCTAACTTTGCGTTATCAAATTTAATTTAAATCTGCCATGCAAGTAGAACAAATTTACACCGGATGTTTAGCCCACGGGGCGTATTACATCGCTTCCAACGGAGAAGCTGCTATTATTGATCCATTGCGCGAGGTGAATCCTTACGTAGAAAGAGCTCAAAAAGATGGAAACAAAATCAAGTATGTTTTTGAAACGCATTTTCACGCGGATTTCGTTAGCGGACACTTGGATTTGGCCAAGAAAACAGGTGCTACCATCGTTTTTGGTCCTACTGCGAAGCCTGGATTCGATGCACTAACCGCTGAAGACAATCAAGAATTTGCTATCGGTAATGTTAAAATAAGAGTGAT
The DNA here is from genome assembly GCA_945890895.1 of Chitinophaga pinensis. Lineage (GTDB taxonomy): Bacteria > Bacteroidota > Bacteroidia > NS11-12g > UBA955 > VMCP01. Next base: position 8,686 of record CAMDDG010000067.1, read on the forward strand.
TCACACTCCGGGTCATACTATGGAAAGCTCATGCTTTTTGTTGATTGATGAAAACGGGAAAGAGCATTCATTGTTCACTGGGGATACCTTATTTATCGGCGATGTTGGACGACCTGACTTGGCTCAAAAAGTAATTGCCGACTTAACCCAAGAAAAATTAGCTTCTCATTTATACGATTCGTTGAGAAATAAAATTTTACCACTTTCTGATGATTTAATCGTGTATCCAGGACACGGTGCAGGATCTGCTTGCGGTAAAAACATGAGCAAAGAAACCACGGATACTTTGGGCAACCAAAAGAAAACCAATTACGCTTTACGCGAAGGTTTAGATCGCGAAACTTTTATGGCGGAATTATTGGATGGTTTGATGCCCCCTCCAGGTTATTTCCCAAAGAATGTTTTAATGAACATTCAAGGATATGAGTCGATTGATAACGTTTTAGAGCAAGGTTTGCAGCAATTATCTCCGGCGGCATTTGAAGCTGCTGCCGATGAAACCGATGCATTGATTTTGGATACCCGAAATGCGCAAGAATTTGCTAAGGGATTCATTCCAGGTAGTATTAATATTGGTGTTGACGGAAGTTTTGCTCCTTGGGTAGGTGCGTTGATTACGGATATTGAACAAACCCTTTTGATTGTAGCTGATGAAGGAACCGAAGAAGAAGTAGTTACGCGTTTAGCCCGTGTGGGTTACGACCATGCCATTGGTTACCTAAAAGGAGGATTCAAGTCTTGGGCAGATGTAGGGAAACCCGTTGATACCATTGAATCCATAACTCCAGATCAGTTAGCTGATATTATGAATGAAGACTCAGAAGCTCAGGTGTTAGATGTACGTAAAGCCAGCGAATTTTTCAGTCAACGAATTGAAGGAGCTATCAATGGTCCTTTGGATTATATTAATGATTCAATGACCATGATTGATCCGAAGAAAACCTACTATGTGCATTGCGCAGGTGGATACCGCTCCATGATTTTTATCTCCATTTTGAAAGCAAGAGGTTATGAAAATCTCATTGATGTTCAAGGAGGATTCAGCAAAATCAAGGAAAATCCACGATTTAAGATTACGGACTATGTTTGTCCTACAACCATGCTATAATTTCTTAAATATTTCTTTCATAGGTTTAGAATGGGGAAAGGGTGCTTTGGCACCCTTTTTCTTTTACATTTGCACCACCAAGTTGTAAAAAAAAGACCCCAATGAACTCACTTCTTGTTCAATTTACGGGGTTTGAATAATAGTAACCTAGTATTTCCAAGTCTACAATGTCATTTCATTTGCCCACATACAAACCAGAAAAAATGAACTTGTGGGTTCACTTGAGTGGGTTGGTTTGGATTCTAATGTTGGTAATCAACATGAATGGGCTATTCTTGCTGTACACACCGGACTCAGCTGCTTATGTGTTAAACTCTCGAGAATTACTTGTGCCTGGCGATCGAAGTGTTTTTTATAGTCTGTATCTATATGTTTGTTCTCAAGTGGGGGAAATTATTGGGATTTCATCGCTTTGGATTTCCATTCTGCCCATATTTTTCATGATTTATGGTATGTTGTATCAGTGGGTACAACGTTTCTTTTTTCCCAATTCTCCAGTTTGGCAATTTGTTTGTTTGAGCTTAGCGGGTGTCTTGACTCCTTTTCCGTGGTTCATTATTCAAATAATGCCCGATGTTTTCACCGGGATTTTATTTTTGTCTTCGGTATTGTTTTTGGTTGAAAACGTTCGATTTTATCAACTTGTTTGGGGATCCATAACTTTGGCTTCCACGCTGATGCACAACGGGAACTTGATCGTGTTAACTATCGTTGTTTTGGTTTTATTGCTGAGCAAATCAGTTTGGGAAATCCTGATGATCCAAGCCCGCAGAATTTATTATTTGGGCATTGTTTCTATCGTGGGATGGTTGAGCGTTTTAATGAGTAATTATATTGGAGGTAATGGTTGGACCACCGCAAAATGCAGCCATATTTTTATTGTTGCCCAAATGTCGGAAACCGGTGTTTTGAAGCACTATTTGGAAAAATACTGCCAAGAAGAACCGTCTATCATGTGCCAATATAAAGATTCCTTACCCGAGCACGCCTATGGATTCATTTGGCCCCAAGATGGTATATTAATGAAAACAGGAGGATGGCACCATTCGGATTCGCTTTATGGTAAAATCATCAAAACGGTACTTACGGATCCCGAGTTATTACTCCACTACACGGGATCTGCTTTGAAATCAACCTCGTATCAATTAATTTCTTTGGGTGTGGGGGATGGTATTTTTCCTGTAGATACAAGTTCAACTTTAGCCAGTGAACTTAAGAATCGATATCCAACGGATTATAAAACACTGTTTTCGGATCATCCTCAGCAAACCGGTAGCATTGCATTTTCAGACTTGAACGAGTTTTATCGAAAATCGGCCATTGTATTATTTTTAGCTAGTTTAATATCCATTTACGTGATTCCGAGAAAGAACCAATTCGCATGGATGGCATTATCTTTTGTTTTTGTACTTTCGAATGCATTCGCTACTTCTGTTTTTGCAAATGTATTGATGCGATTAAATACCCGAGGATTCTGGATTCTCATGGTGGTGTGTTTGTTTTTGGTTTTAAAAACAATTAGCCATAAACTGATAAAAAAAGTGCAGTAATAACAATTGGTTATTGTCTGTTTAATAAGAACTTTTAACGATTTCGTAAAATGAGAATTGTTTTTTTAATTCAAAAAAACTAATTTGGATTTATGAAGCTTCGAAATCAGTTTCAATTTTTCAAAAATTGGGCTGCAGATTCGGGGTAAATAGTTAAACCAAAATAAATTGCACTATTTATGAGCAACAAAAAACTAGACAAGGGAAAATTATTCCACAAGCTACACCAACTTCAAAAAAGAGTAACCAGAATGAATGTTAACGAAGGCCACAGTCAAGAAAAATACGCTATACGAAAATCACGAATTCGAACTTTATTGGAGGCAACACGAGGGCGAGGGAAAAGCTTAGCTGCG
>CAMDDG010000068.1 GCA_945890895.1 Chitinophaga pinensis
AATATAATTTTAGAACTCGCGAAAGAAAAATAATCAATCGAAGCTCTTATTAAGTCCACTAAAAGGAGAAATGATTTTAAAGCGTTTCGCTTTGCAAATTGTTGAAAAACATAAAAACCTATCGGAATTGGCCATAATTGGTTTGCAACCTAGAGGGATTGAATTAGCTCAACTGATTCACCAACATGTTTGTAATTTATCGAATAATTCCATCTTGTTTGGAGAATTAGACCATACTTTTTTTAGGGACGATATTGGTCGTGGTAGCATTCACATCCCCAAACCCTCAAAAATCAACTTCTCCACCGAGGGTAAAAGTATAGTTATCGTAGATGATGTATTATATACGGGAAGAAGTGTACGTTCTGCCATTGATGCAATTATGAGCTTCGGTAGACCATCACAAATCGAATTACTTGTGTTGGTTGATCGAATTCATGAACGCGAATTACCGATTAAACCAGATTATGTAGGTGTTTCAATCGACTCAAGAAATACCAATGCTTATGTAAATGTAGAATGGAACAACGATGAATTGAATGTTTGGCTTTTTGAAAATAAAATAAATGAATAATCTACCCTTAAACCACTTATTAGGTATTAAAGGAATGAATGCAAATCAAATTCACTCCATTTTTGAAACAGCACAGGGATTTCATAATTTATTGCAAGCTCCAGTTAAAAAAACTCCCGCATTACGCGATATTACAATTGCTAACTTGTTTTTTGAAAATTCCACACGAACACGGGTATCTTTTGAATTAGCGGAAAAGCGATTGGGAGCGGATGTTATCAATTTTTCTTCTTCCTCTTCAAGTGTTAAAAAAGGAGAAACGCTTATTGATACTGTTAATAATATTCTAAGTATGAAAGTGGATATGGTTGTTATGCGGCATCCGGCACCGGGAGCATGTACTTTCTTATCCAAACACATTGATGCTCAAATTGTAAACGCTGGCGACGGAACGCATGAACATCCAACTCAAGCTTTGTTGGATGCTTTTTCGATGCATCAGAAACTAGGTGATTTACAAGGGAAAAAAGTTGTAATTGTTGGTGATATTAAACATTCAAGAGTTGCCTTAAGTAACATTTATTGTCTCAAATTATTGGGTGCAGAAGTTATGGTATGTGGTCCAGCAACATTGATTCCTAAATACATTGAGACATTAGGTGTAAAAGTTTCACATAATTTGGATGAGGCATTAAAATGGGCAGATGTAGCAAATATGCTTAGAATCCAATTAGAACGTCAAGATGAAAGATATTTTCCATCCATTCGAGAATATTCAAAATTATTTGGATTGTCTATGGATAGATTAAATAAAGCCAATCCGAATTTATTAATCATGCATCCAGGTCCAATTAATAGGGGTGTAGAAATAAGTTCGGAAGTGGCAGATTGCAGTAATAGCATTATTTTAGAACAAGTAGAAAATGGAGTAGCCATTAGGATGGCTGTATTGTTTTTATTGGCACAAAAATCACTATAATGAATCCAATTTTAGTAGAGTTAAGAAGAGCAGATGTGCTTGAAAGTTTTCACAGAGGGGTGATCTGTGTTGTGGATGAAAACAATCAAATTGTTTTTTCAAAAGGGGATGTGAAACAGGTTTGTTATCCCAGAAGTGCGATGAAATTCTTCCAACACATTCCTCTAATAACTTCAGGAATTTTCGATTCATATGGATTTACCAATGAACAATTAGCCGTAATGTGCGGCTCGCACAATGGTGAAGCCGCTCACACAGAAGTGGTAAATACCATTTTAGAAACTATAAAATTAAACGAATCAAATTTAAAGTGTGGTGCACAACCTCCTTCACTAAAAAAAGATTATCACCAATTAATCAGAGATAACAAAGAGCCTCAACCTATTCACAATAATTGCAGCGGTAAACATGCCGGTTTTCTAGCATGGTCTTCGTTTAACAATCAAGATTTGGATTCCTATTTATCTCCACAACATCCTTTACAACAAGAAATTCGAAATGTCGTAGCACAGTTTTATGAATTATCTCCAGATCAACTGCTCTTAGGAATGGATGGTTGTAGTGCACCAACATTCGCTATGCCCGTATTCAACCAAGCAGTAGCATTCAAAAACTTGGTCAGTGCTCCATCTCATTTCGACGATAAAACCAAAGATGCTGCCAAGCGAATTGTCTCCGCAGTTACACAATTTCCTGAAATGGTTGCCGGTACACAAAGGTATTGTACAGATTTGATGCGCATCACACAAGGAAGAATTGTTGGTAAAACGGGTGCAGATGGTGTTTATTGTATAAGTATACCTGAAAAGAAATGGGGTATAGCAATTAAGATCGACGATGGAAAAATGGGTCCGCAATATCAAGTTGCTCAAGAATTACTTGAAAAACTTGGATTAATTACCCAAGAAGAAGTGGCTGAATTGGATAAATACCGTGAATTTGAAATGAAGAATTTTGCCGGTAATATTACGGGAAAATCTATTGTAGTGAACATCTAAATAAACGCTCTTTTCATTAATTGACTTTTAGAGTATTTTTAAATTCATACGGTTTTACTATTAAAATTTACAAAACTGCAATTGCATAAATATGAAAATTAATTTTAGTTTAAGCTTATGTATATTGCTTTCTAGTAATGCATTGGCACAGAACAGACTTATTAAGCCATTGTCTCATATCGAAGATAGAATGATTGCATTAGATCCAACTCTTATTGAGAGTTTTCGTTTTAATAATCAAAACTTGGATTTAATGACCCGGTTAATGAACAAAGAAGAACAACTTTATTCCGATATTTCTGTTAAATCTAGGGGATTGGATCAAGAAAGTTTCTTTCGTAAATTCAGTCCCGAATTTTTTATTCAAAATGTAAAAGTTAAACCATTATCCAAAAATCCGAAGACCAAAAATTCAAAAATTCAGAAGATTCATGATTTGGGATTCTTAAATAATCCCTTTCGATTTTACTCTTGGGAAAGTGAAGACAAACAAGATTTTATTGTTGTTAATCCCTTAATTGATATGTCATTCACTCCACAGATTGGTGATTTTTCTAGTTCATTATTAAATGGAAAAGGGATCGAAGTTTATGGTCAAATTGGTTCCAAGATTGCATTTTACACCTCTGCAAGCGATTATCAACTCAATCCGGTAAATTCCATCGGAATGTACAGAGAACAGAATCGTGCATTACCTGGAAATGGATTCGTAACTACGAATTTTCTTGGCTATTTAGATTACTTTTATGCAACTGGTTATGTCAACACTCTCATAACGGAAAAGAAGTCAGTTAATAATCCCCAAAATACGATCTATTCAATCAGCGCAACGTTTGGGCATGATAAGCAGTTCATAGGTTCTGGGTTTAGAAGTATGATACTTTCAAATTTTGCACCCCCTAGCTTGTTTTTACAACTGAATTATAAACTAGGACCATTTAAGTATCAAAATCTATTCAAAGAACTCGTAAGAGATTTAACTAAAGACTCGTTTAAAACGTATAATAAAAAATATTTAGCCATGCACAGAGGAGCGCTCGAATTCAAATCTATAGGTTTGGAATTGGGAGTTTCTGAATCCGTTGTTCACTATCGAGCAGATAATTCTTTCGATATAAATTATTTAAACCCCATTATATTTTATCGTGGAATAGAAAGAGAATTAGGATCAAGTGATAATGCATTAATTGCTCTTGATTTTTCATTTAAGCGTAAACGATGGAATACCTATGGTCAATTGCTCATGGATGAATTCAATACCAATTTTTTATTAACCAATCGAAAACACTCATACAATAAGTTCGCCTATCAAATTGGTGCATATTGGAGTCCACAATTAAAAAATATTAAACAAAGTTATTTTCAAATAGAATGGAATTCCGTTCGCCCTTACACATATTCCCACTATTCGTCGAGCAACTATGCCCATTATGGACAAGCTCTTGCTCATCCCTTAGAGAGTAATTTTAGGGAATTCGTATTTAGAACCTTTATTATTCCCGATCATTTCAGAAAATGGTCCATTAAAAATACATTCATTGTTTACAATAAAGGAATGAACATTGGGAAGGATAATTATGGTGCTGATCTAAGACAAAATTATCAAAAAGCGATAGACTTAAAAAATGCGCCCATGTTACAAGGGAGTTTATTGAATGGCATTAATAATCAATTCGTAATTAAATATTTAGTCTCAGAGAGTTTTCAAATTGACGGGATATTTAATTATGAACGAATGCATGGTTCAATCAATAGCACATTTACGTATATAGGAATGGGTATCCGCTGGAATTTCTTTGATTCCAAAGATGCTTTTATGTTATAAACACAAAAAAGCCGTTAATTTCTGTGAAACTAACGGCCATATTAAAATTCTCATTCTATAGTTTATTCTATTTTCCTAAAAATACGATCCCAACGAATTCCTTTAACATCATAAAGCATGTTATTTCCTTGAATGTTGGGTTCTCCAATCTCATTAATATTGATTACTTTTTTGAGCGAGAAAAATGTAAATAATGGCTTTCCTAATATATGATCCTCAGGAACATATCCCCAATAACGAGAGTCGCTACTGTTGTATCTATTATCACCCATCATCCAATAATATCCCATTTTAAAAGTGTATTTTTTAATTTCTGTACCGTTTCCACCTTGGGTATAAAATTTACCTCCTTGCTCTACGATATTGGCTTTTTCGTAAACATTAATTGCCGCCTTAAACCAATCCCAGTTGTTTTTAGTCAATTCAATGGTTTCGCCTCTCTTGGGAAGGTAGAACGGTCCATAATTATTTAAATCCCACTGATGTTTTAGATAAGAAGTATTGGCCGTGTCAGGGAAAAGATGTCGATCGTAACCTTCATCAACAATATCTTCAAAAACAGCTGCTACAGAACCATGTTTTTTAATGTTTTTGATATTGTCAGGCCAAGTATAAATATGATAGGGAATGAGCATTTGACCGGCTTTTTGGGTATTCTTCAAAATTTCAGGTGCTACACGATAGGGTATAGTAAAATCACCCAAATTATGCTCTAACAAGAAATCCTGCGTGATATAATCCTTCATCAAAAGTAAATATCGTTTTTGTTGTTTATCTACAACTGGCAATGGTTTGTTGTTAATATAAACTTGACCTTTTCTTATAAACACCGAATCGCCTGGAATTCCAATACATCGTTTTACATAATTGTCTTTTTTATCTGTTGGGAAACCTTCATCGGCTGGCCAATTGAATACAATAATGTCGTTGTTTTTTATGGTATACCAACCTGGCAAACGCATATATGGAAACTCCACAAGATCGGTGTACGCTTTAATTCCAGCAATTTCTTTTGGAGCTAAAACAGGTACTGAGATAGGTGTCATTGGAATTCTCATCCCAATATTTGTTCTACTTACTACTAAATGATCCCCAACCATTAAATTTGATTCCATTGAAGGAGTAGGGATTTGATATAAGTCAAAAAATAGAGCTCTCATTCCTCCCGCAACATAAACAGCAAACAAAATGGCATCTGCCCATTCTCTGGATGCGTTTGATTTAACTAAATTTTCTTTTCTCCATTCTTTTTCACCGGCTTTACCCACGAATTTTAATGATTTATCAAACAGCAAATAAGGAAAATATGCAAACGTTAATATAATTCCAACAGCCTGTTCCCAGAACTTTACTTTACCAAAACTTCTCAGTAAATCCAGTTTAATATTGAAACTAAATAAAATGTTTAATCCAGGAATTACCATCCCAATCATATACCATTTTGGACGTCCAACTAATTGTATCCAAAACCACCAGTTTAAAATAGGTATCCAAGCGAGTAATGGATTCATTCCCGCTAGTTTAAACATTCTTGATAACCCTAAGCGAGTTAAAATAAAAGCCGTTGACCAAATGGCAAGAAAAATGGTTAGATTATAACTGTTCATTTAAGTTTTTTACCGTTTTAAAATTTAATGTTCCAAATTAACACTAATTATATGTAAAGTCATAAACTCAACATGTTTGACATGTTAAACACTCCTTTTTTATCGACTAACCATTCAGCAGCCAATACGGAACCCAAAGCAAATCCCAATCGGTTTTTAGCATCATGTCGAATTTCAATAGAATCTACGTCACTCTCGTATTTAATGATGTGGGTCCCAGGAACATCGGGTAACCTTTCCGCTAAAATGGGAATTAGTCCCTGATGATTCATGTTTACAATGTCATCTTGATTCATTTCATCGGTATTTTTCAATAATTCCCATCGATTTATTGAATCGCTATTCTGAATTAAGCCTTCTGCTAAAGTAATTGCGGTTCCAGAGGGTGCATCTTTCTTTTCAGTATGGTGTATTTCAGTCATGCTTACCGAATAAGGATGTTTGTTGATTAAACCAGCAAGCATTTTATTTATCTGAAAAAAAAGATTTACTCCAATACTAAAATTAGTTGCATAAAACAATGATCCATTGTTGTTGGAAACGAAATTTTTCACATGTTCGAATTCCTCATACCATCCTGTGGTTCCAACGACAATAGGAATATTTAAGTTCACAGCATGAGTAATGTGTTTAACAGCAAGTTCAGGAGATGTAAACTCAATAGCTGCATCAACTTCCAGTTTTTGAGCTTGTTCAAATGGATGATTTGCATCAAATCGGTGTGTTACCTGATGACCTCTTTCAATACATATGCTCTCAATGGTTTTACCCATTTTCCCGTAACCTATAATTGCAATTTTCACGGCACAAAAATAGTTGTAACATAATTAAAAATGTGAAGTGGTTTTTAAATCCACTAAAATTTCGGTTTTTTGCATCAATATTACGCATGCAGAATAAGTGGATCAAAGGAATTTTAACAGCAGGAATCGTATTCTTAGTTGGTGTATTATGGCTTTTTGTGTTCCAAAAAGTTCAATTGGTTGACAGAAAATCTCCAACACAATCAATTTTTAAATTGAAAATAGATTCAAATTGGACAAACGAGCGACTTAATTCTGTTGTTAGCGATAGTTTGAACGTGTATTTTCCCGGAGGGATATCTTTTTGGCTTAACTTTTTAAATTATGAAATAACTCCTTGCAAAATTGAAATTTCCAACCAAGATGATGCTTATACATTGTTGAAGAAAATACATCGAAGTAGAAATCAAACAGTAAATTTAATCATTCGTTCTTCCTATTATAAGGAAGGTTTTTGTAAAAGTATTGAAAACCAAATTGGAATCAATAAAGCAGATTTAGAAACCTATTTAAACGACAGTCATATTGTAGATAAACAAATTATTACTTCCACTAATTGGCCCGTTTTTATTATTCCAAATACGTATAATATTCAATACAACATAACAGTTACAGATTTTTTTAAACGTATGATTCATGAGTCGACTTCATTTTGGAATTCAGAACGAATTAAAAAGTTAAATTCACAGAAATTAACTGTATTGGAGGCAATATCCATTGCGAGTATCGTAGAGAAAGAAAGCAGTAAAATTGCAGAATATGAAAATATCGCAGGTGTTTATATCAATAGATATAGAAAAAATATGAAACTTCAAGCGGATCCAACTATAGTTTTTATTAAAGGTAAAGCTGAACGTGTATTAAAAGAAGACACAAAAATTGAGTCACCCTTTAATACGTACTTGTATAAGGGATTACCACCCGGTCCGATTTGCATTCCTTCTATTCAAGCTATAGAAGCGGTGTTAAATTATACCCATCATGACTTTTTATATTTCTGTGCCAAATCAGATTTTTCTGGATATCACATTTTTGAATCTGATTACGCACGTCATTTGCAAAATGCCAGAAAATTTCATCAAGCTTTGAATCAATTAGAAAAATAAAGCAAATGAACCAAATTGAATTTGTAAACAGTCTAATCTTTTACATAGTTCATTTTAAAACTTTTAAACTAAAATTATTTCAATCGCTAAATGCCAATAAAAAGGGGATGCAACAAGCACCCCCTTCACAAAAGACTCATATTATTTAAATTTCAAAACAAGATTAATCGATTACAATTTTAATGGTTGTTTTACTATTAGAAGTTGAACCCCAAGCATTCACAATATAGGCACCAGGTTTTAAATTATTCACTGAACAATGAGTATTGTTTTCTTCGCTGGATTTAACCAATTTTCCTGAATAGTCCCAAACTAAAATTCGTTTTAATTCTTGATTTGCCTTGATCATTGAATTATTTTGATCAAAATAAACTTTAAAATCATTTACGGCAATTTTTACTGTATTATTTGTAGAACTTTCAGTTAATTTTATGTTTTTAGTTGCTACAAAATCCCCATTATCTGAATTGTTACCATTAGAAATCACAGATGCAGTGTACATAGAAATTTCACCAGTTCCAGCAGCTGGAGAGGTCCATTCGATTGTCCAAGATGCACTTTGAGAAGTAGTTGCTGGTGATGTATGTCCCCAAATTTGTGCTTGACCCGAATTATAAACGGAAGTTTTTGAGGGAGCCGTTCCAAAAGTACCTACTTTTTGATTACTCGAATTCATGGCAGTAAACTGAAAACCATATTTCGATGAATTTCCCGATGAGTTTATGGTAATATTATACTTTGTATTTGGAATGTACGTAGTGATAGGATTTCCATTTAAATCCTTTACTAGAATATCTACAGATCCACTCACTTGGGCATTGGAATGACAACCAGAACAATTTCCGGAACTTCCTGGACTTCCTGTTCTGTTGCCACCTGGACCTGATGAATTGGAAGATAAAATCAGGTAAAATGCAGATAAACTGATGGTTACAATGGTAATTTTTCTTAATTTCATAAATATTTTCTAATTGATTTCCACAAATTTAGACGCATTGTTTATTTTTTTTAAAATATTCGATGAATTTTGAACAATTCATCGCTTTCGTTGTATTATTTTTGTTGCGAATCATGAACAATCCAGAAAGTTATTTACCCATACTCATACAATTGGGATTCTCTATTGGTTTTGTAGTTTTGGCATTAACGTTGTCACAGCTATTAGGTCCAAAGAGAAAAACGAAACAGAAGAACGAAAGTTTTGAGTGTGGAATCGAGAGCCAAGGTGATGCCCGTTTCCCCGTATCGGTCAAATATTTTTTGTCTGCGATACTCTTCGTTCTGTTTGATGTTGAAGTAGTGTTCTTTTACCCTTATGCTGTAAACTTCAAGGAAATGGGATGGGAAGGTTTTTTGGCCGTGGTTTCATTTGTTGGATTCTTTCTAACTGGGTTTATATACGTTTGGAAAAAAGGTGCCCTTGAATGGGAAAAATAATTTATATCACATGGTAAAAATTGAAAATGCACCGGAAGGAATTGAAGGACAAGGCTTTTTTGCTACTTCCTTTGATAAAGTAATTGGATTAGCGCGAGCGAATTCGTTGTGGCCTTTGCCTTTTGCAACATCGTGTTGCGGAATAGAATTTATGGCTACAATGGGATCAAACTACGATTTGGCACGTTTTGGTTCTGAAAGAATGAGTTTTTCACCTAGACAAGCGGACTTATTGATAGTGGCTGGTACGATTTCAAAAAAGTTGGGACCTGTACTCAAACAAGTGTACGATCAAATGGCTGAACCTAAATGGGTCTTGTCTGTTGGCGCTTGTGCATCTAGCGGAGGAATATTCGATACCTATAGTGTATTACAAGGAATCGATAATGTTATACCCGTTGATGTATATGTTCCAGGATGTCCTCCAAGACCAGAACAAATCATTGAGGGTATTTTAAAAATTCAAGAATTAGCTAGAAACGAAAGTTTACGTCGTAGAAATTCAGATGAATACAAAAAAATGTTAGAAAGCTATAATATCGAAACTGTATAAACCCATGTCTCAAGAGTTTTTAAATAAATCCGTGGATTTGATTCGCACCTTAGTAAAGGGTGAGGTGCATTTCGAGTTGGATAAATACAACCAACCCAACATTATTGTTCCATCTGCATCTGTGCATGAGGTGATAAAGGGTTTAAACAAGGAATTGGGATATACATATTTAAATGATCTTACAGGGGCTCATTATCCATTAAATGAAGGAAAAGAGTTTCAGGTGGTTTATCACATTCACAATTTACCCGAAAATGTAAGATTGAGAATCAAAGCGAATCTCTCAAAAAATTCCAACCAGATACAAACTATTTCTGACATTTTTTCTGGAGCTAATTGGATGGAGCGTGAAACCTTTGATTTCTTTGGAATTGAGTTTACATCGCATCCGAATTTGACACGGATATTAAATATGGATTCAATGGATTATCATCCTATGCGAAAAGAATATGCATTGGAAGATGAAACGCGTAAAGATAAAAATGATACATTTTTCGGAAGATGAGCGAATTAGAAAAACTAAACCAACAAATTTATACGGGCAGTTCTGAAACTATTGATGGTGAAATTGCCACTTTGAATTTAGGTCCAACACACCCAGCAACACATGGTATTTTCCAAAATGTATTAAAGGTTGATGGTGAGCGAATTTTACATGCTGAACAAACAGTAGGTTATATTCATAGAGCTTTTGAAAAATTAGCTGAAAGAAGACCTTTTCATCAAATTACCCCTATAACGGATCGACTGAATTATTGTTCTTCGCCGATTAATAACATAGGTTGGCATATGACCGTGGAAAAATTAATCGGAGCTGAAATACCCAAAAAAGTGGATTACATGCGAGTTATCGTAATGGAATTAGCCCGTATAGCCGATCACCTTGTTTGTAACTCAGTAATCGGTGTAGATACCGGAGCACTAACTGGTTTTACATACATGTTCCAACAGAGAGAAAAAATTTATGACCTTTACGAAGAAATTTGCGGTGCCCGTTTGACTACCAATGTCGGTAGAATTGGTGGTTTTGACCGCGATTTTAGTCCTAAGTTTTATGATTTGTTGCGCACATTCTTAAAAGAGTTTCCAAAACATTTTGATGAATATTCAAACATGTTAGAAAGAAATCGAATTTTCATGGATCGTGTAATTGGTGCAGGACCTATAACAGCAGAACGAGCAATAAATTACTCATTTGCGGGTCCAAATTTGCGTGCAGCAGGAGTCGATTATGATGTGCGAGTTCAGAATCCGTATTCCAGTTATCAAGATTTTGATTTTAAAATTCCAATTGGATCAGATGGTGATACTTACGATCGCTTCATGGTTCGTCAAAATGAAATACGTGAGAGTCTGAAAATCATTCAACAGGCCTTGGATAACATGCCATCGGGTAGTTATCATGCTGACATACCATCGTTCTATCTTCCCCCAAAAGAAGAAGTATATTCATCGATGGAAGCATTAATATATCATTTTAAGATTGTCATGGGCGAAACACCAATACCCGCAGGAGAGGTGTATCATGCTGTTGAAGGTGGAAATGGTGAATTGGGCTATTATTTGGTATCAGATGGAGGTAGAACTCCATATAGACTGC